>JAFLTD010000035.1 GCA_022510625.1 Lachnospiraceae bacterium | reverse complement strand
CATGATTAGAGGTAGATTTTTTTGTGTATATAGATTAAAATGAATACTGGATGTTGTATTTTGATGAATTTAGCGGTTTGTGACTTTGTGTAATTTGCTAAAAGAAATGTTAAGAGGTGGGGTTATGATTTCAAATCAAATTTTGCAAAACACGATTGAGGGGTTGAAATCGATTACAAGAGTGGAGCTGTGCGTCATGGACATCGACGGCAAGCTGGTGGCAACGACAGCGGATGAAATGGAGCAATGTGGCAAGCCTGCGGCAGAGTTTGCGAAATCGCCGGCTGACTCGCAGGAGATACAGGGTTACCAGTATTTTAAAATATTTGACGAACAGCAGCTGGAGTACATCCTGATCGCCGGAGGTATCGGTGAGGATGTTTACATGGTAGGCAAGATGGTTGCGTTCCAGATTCAGAATCTGCTTGTGGCATATAAAGAGCGGTTCGATAAGGATAATTTTATCAAGAATCTGCTTCTGGACAATCTGCTTCTGGTAGATATCTATGGCCGTGCCAAGAAATTGCATATTCAGACAGATGAGAAACGAGTTGCCCTGATCATCGAGACTGATAATGCAAAGGACAGCAATGTTCTTGAGACGATGCGGACTTATTTCGGCAGCAACAGCAAGGATTTTATCACTGCGGTAGATGAGAATAATGTGATTGTCGTTAAAGGTTTGTCTGAGGGCGACGGTGTGAAAGAGATTGATAAGGCGGCCGACAGCATCGCGGCGTTTCTTGAGAAAGAGAACTTCAAGAATGTCAGAATTGCTTACGGCACGATCGTCAATGAGATCAAGGAAGTAAGCCGCTCCTACAAGGAGGCAAAGATGGCATTGGATGTAGGCAAGATATTCTTTGGAGAGAGAGATGTCATCGCATACAGTGAACTGGGCATCGGGCGTTTGATTTATCAGCTGCCCATTCCGCTGTGCAAAATGTTTATCAAGGAGATCTTTGACGGCAAGAGCCCCGACGATTTCGACGAGGAGACACTGACTACAATCAATAAGTTTTTTGAAAACTCTCTGAATGTCTCGGAGACTTCACGGCAGCTGTTCATTCACAGGAATACGCTGGTATATCGTCTGGATAAGCTGCAGAAGAGTACCGGACTGGATTTGCGGGTATTTGAGGATGCGATTACTTTTAAGATTGCTCTTATGGTTGTGAAGTATATGAAATATATGGAGAGTTTCGAATATTAAATCATACATAACGGGAGTGAACAACGTGGCGGTTAAGAGAAAGAAGAAAAGTACAGCAGCAGAGAATGAGATTATCAACCTGACCAATGTCTGCAAGGCATACTCTACCGGGGCACCGGCCTTAAAGGACGTGAACCTTCATATCAACAGGGGAGAGTTCGTGTTCATTGTGGGCGACAGTGGTTCGGGTAAATCCACCTTGATCAAACTGCTTCTGAGAGAACTGACGATTACGAGCGGATATATCAATGTCATGGGATATGATCTCTCCAAGATCAGACATAGGAAGATCCCGAAATTCAGAAGAAATCTCGGTGTTGTGTTCCAGGATTTCAGGCTTCTGAAGGACCGCAACGTGTACGAGAACGTTGCGTTTGCACAGAGGATCATCCAGAAATCAAACAAGGAAATTAAGAGGAATGTACCGAGTATTCTGGCGGTTGTCGGCCTTGCCGGCAAGTATAAGGCGAAACCCAGACAGTTGTCCGGCGGTGAACAGCAGAGAGTTGCCTTGGCGAGAGCGCTGGTCAATAAACCTACTGTCCTTTTGGCGGATGAGCCCACGGGTAACCTTGATCCCAAAAACTCATGGGAGATCATGAAACTGTTGGAGCAGATCAATGAGAACGGTACAACAGTTATCGTTGTAACGCACAACAGAGAGATCGTCAATGCCATGCAGAAGCGTGTCGTTACCCTGAAGAGGGGCGTTATCATAAGCGACGAGGAAAAGGGAGGATACATCGATGAGGATTAGTAGTTTTTTCTATACACTCAAGCAGGGTGTGAGTAACCTTTTCAGAAACAAGTGGTTTACGCTTGCGTCGATTGCAACGATCAGTGCCTGTTTGTTCCTCTTTGGATTATTCTATGCAATTGTCACCAACTTTCAGAATATTGTGAGGACTGCCCAGGAAGGCGTCGCCGTATCCGTGTTCTTTGACGATGGACTTGAGGAGAGCAGGATACAAAATATCGGAGAGCTGATTGCCAGACGTACGGAAGTTGCCGACATCAATTTTATTTCTGCCGAGGAGGCCTGGGAATCTTTTAAGTCAGAGTATCTCGGCGATTATCAGGATGGGTTCACGGAGAATCCGTTGATTGATTCCGCCCACTACGATATCTATTTAAGTGATGTGTCCATGCAGTCTGCATTGGTAACTTATCTGGAATCTTTGGACGGTGTCAGGCAGGTCAATCGTTCGGAGGTGGTGGCAACGACGCTGACAGGCGTTAATGCGCTGATTGCCTATGTGTCCGTGGGGATTATAGCGATTCTGTTTGCCGTGTCCGTGTTCCTGATCAGCAATACGGTCATGATCGGTATCTCCGTCCGCAGAGAGGAGATCAATATCATGAAATATATCGGTGCCACGGACTTTTTCGTGAGATCGCCTTTCGTGATAGAAGGTATGCTGATCGGATTGATCGGAGCAGCGATTCCGCTGGGCTTTATCTATGGCATGTACAACGTAGTAATGGATTATATAACGGAGAGATTTCCGATGTTATCCTCCTTGCTCAGTTTTCTGACAGTGGAGGAAGTTTTTGGTGTGCTGACGCCGGTTTCGCTCGGAATCGGTGTGGGTATCGGTTTCTTGGGAAGCGTTGTCACTGTAAGGAGACATTTAAGAGTCTGATAAGAGGTCGTCTATGAAGCATTGGAAGAGAACGGTATGTATATTGCTTAGCGCGTTTATCGTCTTTACATTCACGGAGTCTGAGCCGGCGCATGCGGTCACGAATGAGAGCATTCGTCAGAAAGAGGCAGAGATTGCCGAGGCGAAGAATGAAGTTAAGAATTTGAAGTCCAATCTGACAGATATAGAAGAACTGAAGAAAGAACTGGAGAAGTCTAAGAGTGATCTGGCGGCATATGTGACACAGCTGGACGGCGAATTGAGCGGCATACAGGCTAAGATAGAACAATATAATACATTGATTACCGAAAAGGAACAACAGATCGAGGAGACTACCGAGGAACTGAATGAGGCGATCAGGCAGCAGGAAGACCAGTACGAGGCGATGAAGAAACGTATCAAGTTCATGTACGAGAAAGGTGATACGTTTTACCTGGAGACGATTTTTGCTTCAAGCAGCCTCTCCGACATGGTGAATAAAGCGGATTACATAGAGGCACTGTCCAAATATGATAAGGACAAACTGGATGAATATGTTCAGATTAAAGAGATGGTGCAGCTGTGTAAAGAAGAACTGGAGGCGGAGAAAGAGGTTCTGGATGAGGCGAAGCTCGCTGTGGAGGCGGAGGAGGCCAATGTCAGCTCCCTGCTCCATGAGAAGGAACGGCAGCTCACATCTGTCTCTTCCGACATTGCCGGTAAAGAGGCGGCAATCAAGGAATACGAAGCCATGATCGCGCAGCAGAACGAGGAGATCGCGGCGCTGGAGAAGGCGGTAGCCGAGGAGAAGGCGAGACTTGAGGCGGAGAATGCGCAGGCGAGAATCTACAACGGCGGTATGTTTGCGTGGCCTTGTCCGGGTTATACGAGAATATCCGACGACTATGGGATGCGTCCGATACACCCGATTTACGGTATTGAAAAAATGCATAATGGCGTTGACATGGCGGCGCCTGCAGGGACGGCAATTCTCGCTGCCTATGACGGGGATGTGGTCGCAGCGGCATACAGCAGTTCCATGGGCAACTATATTATGATAGACCACGGCAGCGGCTTGTATACGATCTATATGCATTGCTCGGCGCTGTATGTATCCAAGGGTCAGGTAGTCACGAAGGGACAGAAAATTGCAGCAGTGGGCAGTACGGGAAACTCGACGGGCAATCATTTGCATTTCAGCGTGCGCTTGAACGGAAACTATGTCAGTCCGTGGAATTATTTGAAATAGGATATTAGTGGATGGAGATGAATCACATTGATGCAGAACGGGGACAATAATTATTATAATAATGACTTTAATCAGCCAAATGTAAATCAGGGAATGCAGAATCCCTATTACCGGCAGCCGGCACCGGTTCCGCCCCGGAATACCGGATCATCCGCAGGCGGGCAGAATAATAAGGGCAGTGTTTTTTTGCTGGGGATATTGGTTGGTGTCATTATCATGACGTTGGTGGGAACTTGCGCATATGTGGGCACGAGGCTGTATCAATATGCCAACAGCAAGTCGGCCCAAACAGCCAATGCCGACAAGGTCTCGGCGGACAGTGTTGTCAATGATGCTACCCTTAAGAAACTGGAAACGTTGGAAGAATTGATTGAGGATCAATACTACAGAGATGAAGATATTGATACCGACGCGATGATTGAGGGCATGTATGCCGGAATGGTAGATTCGCTCGGAGACCCCTATTCAGTCTACTATACTGCGGAAGAATGGCAGGATATGCTGTCGGAAACAGAGGGTATCTATTATGGAATCGGTGCCTATGTCAGCCTGGATACCACTACGGGATTTGCGAAGATCAGCGGTGTTATAAAAGATACACCTGCCGAGGAAGCAGGTCTTAGGGAGAATGATATTATTTATCTGGTAGAGGGAGAGACGACGCAGGGGCTGGAGTTGTCTGAGGTTGTTTCCAGAATTAAAGGTGAAGAAGGAACGATCGTGCATCTGACGATTTATCGCGAGGGAGAGCCGGACTATTTAGAGATAGATGTCACAAGACGCAAAATTGAATCGCCCACAGTCAGCTATGAGATGTATGACAATGGTGTAGGCTATATTCAGATTACCGAATTTGACGAGGTGACAACAGATCAGTTTAAAGAGGCGCTGGCTGTCATCAAAGGTTCCCATGCCAAGGGGCTGATCTTGGATTTGCGAAGTAATCCCGGAGGCAGCCTGCCGGTGGTAGTGGATATTGCCAGGTTAATCCTGCCGAAAGGACTGGTTGTGTACACGGAAGATAAGAACGGCAAGAGGGATGAGTATACTTGTGACGGTAAGAATGAACTGGATATTCCGCTGGTTGTGCTGGTCAACGGTAATTCTGCAAGCGCTTCGGAGATTCTGGCCGGTGCGATCAAGGATTACAACAAAGGTACTCTGATCGGCACCACGACATTTGGCAAGGGCATCGTACAGAGGATTCAGCAGCTTACGGACGGCACTGCTGTGAAGCTGACAATCAGTTCGTACTACACGCCCAACGGCAACAATATACACGGTATCGGAATTGAACCGGATATCGTGTGTGAATATGACAGTGACGCTTACTATGATGAAGGTATCGATAATCAGTTGGAGCGTGCTAAGCAGGAGATTGAGAAGATGATTCAGTAAGGAAATCGGTGTATGAATATTGTATTGTTATCGGGCGGTTCGGGCAAGCGCTTATGGCCGCTCTCCAATGACACACGATCAAAACAGTTCATTAAAATCTTTAAGACCACAGATGGCGTTTATGAATCTATGGTTCAACGCGTATATCGTCAGATTCGATCCGTCGATGATAGAGCGGATGTCACGATTGCCACATCGAAATCGCAGGTGTCGGCCATACACAATCAGTTGGGGGCGGATGTTGGCATCAGCGTAGAACCGTGCCGCAGGGATACGTTTCCGGCGATTGCGCTGGCGGCAGCGTACCTGAATGATGTGCGCGGCATATCGGAGGAGGAAGCGGTAGTAATCTGTCCCGTGGATCCTTATGTGGAACAAGATTATTTTGAAGCACTCCGCGAACTGGGCAGACACGCCGGAGTCAGCGAGGCTAATCTGGTGCTTATGGGAATAGAACCCACATATCCGAGTGCCAAGTACGGATACATCATACCGACGAGCAAAGATCATATCAGCAAAGTGGCCGTGTTCAAAGAGAAACCGACAGAAGAGAAAGCGCAGGAGTATATTGCAAAGGGCGCACTCTGGAACGGCGGTGTGTTTGCTTTCAGGCTTGGGTATGTGCTGCAGCGTGCCCACGAATTGATTGAATTTACCGGGTATCGGGATCTTTATGACAAGTATGATTCGCTTACGAAAATCAGTTTTGATTATGCGGTGGTAGAGCATGAACAGAATATCGAAGTAATGCGCTTTGCAGGTATGTGGAAAGATATAGGAACTTGGAACACGCTGACGGAGGCAATGGAGAGTGACAGTATTGGCAAAGCGATTCTAAATGATCATTGCGACAATGTACATGTGGTCAATGAACTTAATGTTCCGGTTTTGTGTATGGGACTTAAGGATGTGGTAGTGTCAGCCAGTCCGGAAGGGATTCTTGTATCGGATAAGAACCAGTCAAGTTACATTAAACCATATGTGGATGCGATAGACCAGCAGATCATGTTTGCGGAGAAGTCGTGGGGCAGTTTTCAAGTCATTGACATTGAAGAGAACAGTATGACCATTAAGGTGACGTTGAATGCCGGGCATGGAATGAATTATCACAGCCATGAGCATCGTGATGAAGTGTGGACTGTCATCAGTGGACATGGTCGAACAATAGTAGACGGCGTGGAACGGAAGGTTGTTGTGGGGGATGTGATACAGATGCCGGCGGGTGTGCCCCATACCATTATGGCAGATACCAAACTTCAGGTGATTGAGGTACAGATCGGACCGGATATCAGCGTACATGACAAGAAGAAAACAGTGTTGCCAAATACAGCGCAGCAGAAATAGAACAAAAGTTCGATTTCTGCTGTACTTTTTTCATGTGTTCTGTTATAATACGTTGTATATCTTTTACCAACATTGTTATAAAAGATATATAATTTGTATCATTGGAGAATTAGAAAGTAAACATGGACCATTTTGTATTACACTCAGAATACCAGCCCACCGGCGACCAGCCGCAGGCGATTGCCGAGCTGGTGGAGGGGTTCCGTAAGGGAAATCAATTCCAGACATTGCTCGGAGTTACCGGCTCGGGCAAGACTTTCACAATGGCAAATATCATACAGGCGCTTAACAAGCCCACTTTGGTAATAGCGCACAATAAGACCCTCGCTGCACAGTTGTATGGCGAGTTTAAAGAATTTTTCCCGGAGAATGCGGTAGAATATTTTGTGTCCTACTATGATTATTATCAGCCGGAGGCGTATGTGCCTTCGACGGATACTTATATTGCCAAGGACTCCTCAATCAACGACGAAATTGATAAGCTGAGGCTGTCCGCCACAGCCTCTCTGACGGAGCGCAGAGATGTTGTTGTGGTGGCGAGCGTGTCTTGCATTTACGGTCTGGGCAGCCCGGAAGAATACGCGGGCATGAGTATGTCCTTAAGACCCGGTATGCAGAAGGACCGCGACGATGTCATCAGAGGTTTGATTGAGATGCAGTACGATCGCAATGATATGGATTTGGACAGATGCTGTTTCCGTGTGCGCGGTGATGTGGTGGAGATTCATCCGGCGCAAAGCGACGATTATCTGATTCGTGTGGAATTTTTCGGTGACGAGATCGATCGTATTGCACAGACGGATATACTGACGGGGCAGGTGCACGCGACGCTGGAGCACGTGATGATTTATCCGGCATCTCACTATGTTGTGCCGCAGGAGAAGATCAATGCCGCCTGCAAAGAGATAGAGAAGGAACTGGAGGAGCGCGTCAGATACTTTAAGAGTGAGGACAAACTCTTGGAAGCCCAGCGCATTTCGGAGAGGACGAACTTTGATGTGGAGATGCTGCGGGAGACAGGTTTCTGCTCCGGCATAGAGAATTATTCACGCCATCTGAACGGTATGGCGGAGGGCGAACCGCCGTTTACGCTACTTGACTATTTTACGGATGATTTTCTCATTATTGTAGACGAGTCGCATATGACGGTTCCGCAGATACGAGGCATGTTCGCGGGTGACAGATCGCGCAAGAATACGCTGGTGGATTACGGTTTCCGCCTGCCGTCCGCGCTGGACAACAGACCGCTCAATTTCCAGGAATTTGAACAACATATAGACCAGATGTTGTTTGTCTCCGCGACGCCTTCCGATTATGAGGCGGAGCACGAACTGTTCCGCACGGAGCAGATTATCAGACCTACGGGTCTGCTCGATCCTGTGGTGGATGTGCGTCCGGTTGAGGGACAGATAGATGACTTGATTTCGGAAGTCAATAAGGAAGTAGCGAGGCACCACAAAGTTTTGGTGACAACGCTCACGAAGCGGATGGCGGAAGATTTGACAGATTATATGAAAGAGGTGGATATCCGTGTAAAATATCTGCACTCAGATATCGATACATTGGAGCGGGCGGAGATCATTCGGGACATGCGTCTGGATGTTTTTGATGTCCTGGTGGGTATCAATTTGCTGCGTGAGGGTCTGGATATTCCGGAGATTTCGTTGGTAGCGATTCTGGATGCGGACAAGGAAGGATTCCTGCGATCGGAGACATCGCTCATACAGACTATCGGACGTGCTGCCCGCAACGTGGACGGACATGTCATTATGTATGCGGACAATATGACAGACTCCATGCGCGCTGCGATTGACGAGACGAACCGCAGGCGCGAGATACAGCAGCGATACAATGAGGAGAATGGTATCACACCGCAGTCGATTCAGAAAGCGGTTCGGGATCTGATCAGTATCTCCAAGACGATTGCGAAAGAGGAGATGCGGTTTGAGAAAGATCCGGAATCCATGAGCAGACAGGAACTGGAGAAACTCATAAGGGAAGTGGAGAAGCAGATGAAGAAAGCGGCCGCGGACTTGAACTTCGAGGCGGCTGCAGAACTGCGTGATAAGATGAAAGACTTGAAGGGCAAACTGAGAGATTTTGATTAGAAATAAATTAGGTTTGTGCAGATGGATAGATTTATGGCACAGATACAGGTAGTGACGGAGGATGAGTAAACATGTCAGATACAGCGGAAACGATAAAGATGCGCCCGAGGGAGTATATTAAGATACGGGGTGCAAACGAACATAATTTAAAGAGCCTGAACGTGGATGTGCCGAGGAATGAGTTCGTTGTTTTCACGGGACTGTCCGGTTCCGGTAAATCATCTCTTGCTTTTGACACGATCTACGCGGAGGGGCAGAGAAGATATATGGAGTCACTGTCGTCCTACGCGAGACAGTTCCTGGGGCAGATGGAGAAACCCAACGTGGAGAAGATAGAGGGCCTGTCCCCTGCCATTTCCATAGATCAGAAATCCACTAACAGAAACCCTCGTTCCACGGTGGGAACGGTGACGGAGATTTACGATTATTTCCGACTTCTGTATGCGAGAATCGGTATTCCACATTGCCCACAGTGTGGCAGGGAAATCAGGAGACAGACGGTAGACCAGATTGTGGATCAGATTCTGGCAATGCCCGAGGGGACGAAGATACAGCTGCTTGCGCCTGTAGTGCGCGGCAGGAAGGGTGAACATGCCAAGGTTTTTGAGCGCGCGAAGAGGAGCGGATATGTTCGCGTGCGTGTGGACGGCAATCTGTACGATCTGTCTGAGGAGATTCCCGTGGAAAAGAATATCAAGCACAATATTGAGATTATTGTGGATCGTCTGGTAGTGAAAGAGGGAATCGAGAGGCGTCTGACAGATTCCATCGAGAATGTTTTCGCGTTGGCGGAAGGGATGATGATCTTGGATGTGATAGATGGGGAATCCATCAATTTCAGTCAGAATTTTGCATGTCCCGACTGTGGGATCAGCATCGGTGAGATTGAGCCGAGAAGTTTTTCTTTCAACAATCCGTTCGGTGCGTGTCCGGAGTGTTTCGGACTCGGATATAAGATGGAGTTTGACGTGGATCTTATGATTCCGGATAAATCCTTAAGTCTGCATGAGGGTGCAATCGTTGCTATGGGTTGGCAATCCAGCTCAGATGAAGGCAGCTTTACCAATGCGGTTCTTCAGGCGCTGGCAAAAGAATTTAAATTCAGCTTGGATACACCTTTTGAAGAACTGCCGCAGAATGTGCAGGACATCATCTGTTACGGTACCGATAGGAAGGTGGATGTCTACTATGAAGGTCAGCGTGGCAAAGGAGTATATCCGATTGCGTTTGAAGGACTGATCAAGAATGTAGAACGCAGATACCGAGAGACGTCATCTGATTTCATGAAACAGGAGTATGAGTCTTTTATGCGTATTACGCCGTGCAAAGAATGCAGGGGTATGCGTTTGAAGAGAGAATCTCTCGCGGTGACGGTCTGCGACAAGAATATATATGAGATTACATCCATGTCCATCAAGAAGCTGCATGCTTTTATAGGGGAGATGCAGCTGACATCGCAGCAGCAGTTGATCGGCAAGCAGATTCTTCGGGAAATCCGTGCACGTGTGGGCTTTCTGGTGGAAGTGGGGCTGGAATATCTGTCACTGGCAAGGGCTACAGGTACGCTGTCGGGCGGCGAAGCACAGCGCATACGATTGGCGACACAGATCGGTTCCGGTCTGGTAGGTGTGTGTTATATTCTGGATGAGCCGAGCATCGGTCTGCACCAGAGGGACAACGACAAGCTGATTTCGGCTCTCAAGAATCTGAAGGATATGGGCAATACGTTGATTGTGGTCGAGCACGATGAGGATACGATGCTGGCTGCGGATCATGTCATTGATATCGGACCCGGTGCCGGTTCACACGGCGGTGAGGTGGTAGCACAGGGTACGGCGCAAGAGATCATGCAGGTGGAGGAATCCATCACAGGGCAGTACTTGAGCGGTAAGCTTCAGATTCCCGTTCCGGCATCGAGAAAGAAACCGACCGGACACCTGACGATCAAGGGTGCGGAGGAGAATAATCTGAAAAAAATAGATGTGGACATACCTCTGGGTATTCTGACCTGCGTGACGGGTGTGTCCGGATCGGGCAAGAGTTCTCTCATCAATGAGATTTTGTATAAGCGTCTTGCCAGAGACTTAAACAGGGCACGTTGTATTCCCGGCAAACATGCGAAAATCGAGGGAATTAAACAGCTGGACAAAGTGATCGATATCGACCAGTCCCCGATCGGCAGGACTCCCAGATCCAACCCCGCTACCTATACCGGGGTGTTCGATCAGATCAGGGACCTTTTTGCATCAACGCAGGATGCCAAAGCAAGGGGATATAAGAAAGGACGTTTCAGCTTCAATGTCAAGGGAGGACGATGTGAAGCCTGCGGCGGAGACGGTATCATCAAGATAGAGATGCATTTCCTGCCGGATGTCTATGTGCCCTGCGAGGTGTGCGGAGGCAAACGTTACAACCGGGAAACATTGGAAGTAAAATATAAAGGTAAGAGCATATTTGACGTGCTGGATATGACGGTGGAGGAGGCAGTGCCTTTCTTCGAGAACCTTCCGTCTATTCGCCGCAAGATAGAGACGCTTTACGATGTGGGATTGTCCTATGTGAAGCTCGGGCAGCCTTCCACAACGCTGTCGGGCGGTGAGGCACAGCGTATCAAGTTGGCGACGGAACTGAGCAAACGCGGCACCGGCAAGACGATCTATATTCTTGACGAGCCCACGACGGGTCTGCATTTTGCCGATGTGCACAAGCTCGTGAACATTCTGCACAAGCTGACCGAGGGCGGCAATACGGTGGTAGTCATCGAGCACAATCTGGATGTGATCAAGACGGCTGACTATATTATCGATATGGGACCGGAAGGCGGAGACGGCGGCGGCACCGTTATTGCCGAGGGTACGCCGGAGCAGATCACTAAGGATTCCGGCTCTTATACGGGGATTTATGTGAAGAAGATGCTTGAGAAATATGCCAACAGTGTCCAAGGCAGTAACCCTTCCGGGAAAGTTTCCAAGCGGAACAAGTCATAAAGATGTTAAAAATTGACACAAAATCATAGCGGATAGGGGTTAAGTAATCGAAAGAACAATCCGATAAAAATATCGTAAGGCATGGATGCCAAAAATAGGACGGAAGGAGCCGTTCTGTTTTTGGCGTTTTCGTTTTTTATAAAAAAATAAAAAAAACCTTTGAAAAACCATTTCTTTAGGTTATAATATATCCTGCACAGATAGACCGCAAGAAAGGGGTTTAAAGGTAAAATGCAATATACGGATATCGGAATCGATTTAGGGACGGCGAGTATATTAGTTTACATCAGAGGCAAAGGCGTTGTGTTAAAAGAGCCTTCTGTTGTAGCTTTTGATAGAGATACAAACAAGATTAAGGCTATCGGCGAGGATGCCAGGCTGATGCTCGGCAGGACACCGGGGAATATCGTGGCTGTAAGACCGCTTCGGCAAGGTGTTATCTCTGACTATCAGGTCACTGAGAAGATGATGAAATATTTCATCCAGAAAGCTTTGGGTAAGAAGACATTTCGTAAGCCCCGCATAGCAGTGTGCGTACCCAGCGGTGTTACGGAAGTGGAGAAGAAAGCGGTTGAGGACGCGACGTATCAGGCAGGTGCCAGGGAAGTGTCCATTATTGAGGAACCGATTGCAGCAGCAATCGGCGCCGGCATAGATATTTCAAAACCGTGCGGCAATATGATTGTGGATATCGGCGGTGGAACATCTGACATCGCAGTTATCTCACTGGGCGGTACGGTTGTCAGTGCTTCTATCAAGATTGCGGGAGACGATTTTGATGAAGCGATCGTGCGTTATATGCGTAAGAAGCACAATCTGCTGATCGGTGAAAGAACGGCGGAGGACTTAAAAATCAAGATCGGTTCGGCTTTCAGAAGACCGGAAGTTGATTATATGGATGTCAGAGGACGTAATCTGGTAACGGGTCTGCCCCGTACAGTTAAGGTATCCTCAGAGGAGACTGAGGAGGCGCTGCACGAGACTACGGTGCAGATTGTCGAGACGATTCACAGTGTTTTGGAGAAAACACCTCCGGAATTGGCAGCCGATATCGCGGACAGGGGAATCGTCCTCACCGGCGGCGGAAGTCTGCTGCGCGGTTTGGAGGATCTCATCGCAGATAAGACAGGTATTAATACAATGACGGCTGAAGACCCTATGACGGCAGTTGCGGTCGGCACGGGTAAATATGTAGAATTTCTTGCGGGGTACCGCGAAGAGTAAGAGAGGCAGGATACTATGCTTAAAGGATTGTATACAGCGTATACAGGAATGATCAACGAACAGCACAGAATGGATGTCATGACGAACAATCTGGCGAACGCGGGCACCAATGGGTTTAAGAAAGAGGGAGCCACGAGTCAGGCGTTTGACAGTATGCTTGCATACAAGATCAAGGATCTGTCAGAGGCGGGAAACCTGCCGAAGCTGATCAGCACCCCCAAGGCGATTGACACATATGAGCTGAATAATGAGGCTAATCCGAATTATGCTCAGAACCGTGTCAGAAGAGTCGGCATGAATATGGGTGTTAAGACCGGCGAGAATTATGTGGATTATTCAGAGGGGCCGTTGAAAGTGACCGGCAATACATTTGATTTTGCACTTGCCGACTCGGGATTCTTTCGCGTAGAATATACGAATAAAGCGGGCGAAACCTCCGTGAAATATACGCGGGACGGTAACTTTACCATGGATGCGCAGGGCTATTTGCGGACACAGGACGGTGACTATGTTCTGGACGAGAACAGAAGCCGTATCAGATTAGATCCTAATGAGAAAGAGATTGGAACGAATACCGCGGGCGGCATATTCCAGGCGGGGAATTATATGGCGACAATCGGTGTGGTAGATTTCGAAGACTATGATCGGTTGGAACGCTTCGGTGAGAATTACTTCCAAATTAAGGACGCAGATGATGCTGAGGCGCGGAGACTTGAACTACCCTCAGACACGACGATCAGGGCGGGGTATCTGGAGACTTCGAATATGTCTATCGTGACAGAAATGGTCAATATGATCGCCATTCAGAGACAGTATGAGAGTAACCAGAAGGTAATCACTACATTTGATGAATCACTTGATATTGCAGTAAACAGAATCGGCAAGCTCGGGTAAAATAGGAGGAGTTAAGTATGGTTAGAAGTTTATGGTCGGCAGCGACCGGTATGAATGCGCAGCAGGTTAATGTAGACACGATTGCCAACAACCTTGCAAACGTCAACTCAATGGGTTATAAGGCACAGGTGGCACAGTTTAAGTCCCTTCTGTACCAGAATCTTCAGTCGGTTACCACGACTGCGAACGGTGATCCGAAACCTACAAGTTCACAGGTTGGGTTGGGTGTTCGCCCCTCATCGATCAATTCTCTTTTCACGCAGGGTAGTTTGCTGGATTCTGACAGTAATACGGCGTTCGCGATTGAAGGAAAGGGTTTCTTCGCTGTACGTGGCGATGACGGTACAACCTATTATACCAGAAACGGTGATTTCGTTTGGGCGCTGGGTACAAACGGCGGTATGACTTTGACGAATGCGGACGGTCTTCCGGTACTGGATTCCACAGGGCGCACTATTGCACTGCCCCGTACATATATTGCAAGTAATATATCCATTACTGAGGACGGTCAGGTCTGCTATCCTGATGAGCAGAACAATCCTCAGCCTATCGGTATTACGATTGGAACATATCAGTTCAGTAACCCGAGCGGTCTGAACAGAGTGGGCGATACTCTCTTTGCTGTGACAGATGCCAGTGGGCGTGCGTTCAACGAGGATACAACACCGGGTGTGGCTAAGAGTAGGATAGTACAGGGTTATCTGGAAGGTTCCAATGTACAGGTTGCCAATGAGATGGTTAATCTGATTGTTGCGCAGCGTGCCTATGAGATGAATTCCAAGGCGATCACTACCTCGGATTCCATGATGGAGACAGCTAATAATCTGAAACGATAACAGTGTAGACTAAGTACTATGCGGCGTAGATAGAAAGGAGAGTTACGGACGCATCCAATCGGGTGTGTCGGTGACAAGGGATAGAAAATGGACGTAACAGGTTACGGAATGTATACAGATTATGCGACAAACGTCGATAAAGTTTCATCGGACAAACTGCAGAATCAGTTGGAGAATGCAGCAAAGATCGCTGATGATAAGGCACTCTTTGATGCCTGTAAGCAGTTTGAGGCATATCTGTGGGAACAGGTCTATAAGGAGATGGAGAAGACAGTCAAGTTATTTGGCGATGACAAAGATAAGGAAGGCTATGCTTCCAACATGGTAGACCTTTTCAAAGACCAATTCTTCCAATCAATTTCTGAGCAGACAGCTAATGAGGGATCTAATTCTCTGGCACAGATGTTGTACGAACAGGCGAAACGTAACTATAGTCTGTAAATTGTTATTACGGAATATTTGGATTGACATGGGCTGCTATCATGCAGCCCTTTGTTGTGTGCAGGAGAGTCCTTTATGGAAATTATTAAGGGTTTTATAGAGCATATCATATACCGCAATTCAGACAACGGATATACGGTGCTGAATCTGATCAGCGGCGAAGATGAGATTACATGCGTCGGCTTCTTTAAGACAATGGATCAGGGCGAAACCATAGAGGCAGAAGGGAACTATACCAATCACCCGGTGTACGGTGAGCAGTTTAAGATAGAGCGGTATCAGATTGTTCCACCGGAGGACGTGGTGAGCATCGAGAGATATCTGGGATCCGGAGCTGTCAAGGGAGTCGGGGCAGCGCTGGCGGCAAGAATTGTCAAGAGATTCGGGGCCGATACTTATCGAATCATCGATGAGGAACCCGAGAGACTTGCGGAAGTCAAAGGCATCAGTGAGCGCAAGGCGAGAGAAATCGCCGCTTCGGTCTACGAGAAGCGTGATGCTAGAGAGGCTATGACCTTTCTGCAAAAATACGGCATATCCAATACGCTGTCAATTCGTATCTATGAATTCTATGGCACAAATTTGTATGGCGTCATCAAAGAAAATCCCTATCAGATGGCGGAAGATATCCACGGAATCGGGTTCAGGATCGCAGATGAAATTGCGGCGAAGATAGGCATTCACGCGGACTCCGATTATCGGATCAGGAGCGGAATCCTCTATACTCTTATGTTGGCAGGTGGGGAGGGGCATTGTTATCTGCCTCAGAATATCCTGCTGAACAAAGCAGGTGAGCTGTTGGGTTTGGAATCCTCTGTTCTGGAGCCGCATCTGGGTAATCTGGCAATGGATAAGAAGCTGATCATCAAGCGGTCACCCGGGGAGGAAGAGTGTAAGATATATGCATCTTCCTATTATTACGCCGAGCTGAACTGTGCAAAAATGCTTCATGATCTGAATGTTTCTACAGAGAAGGAGCTTTTGCCCTCTGAGGAAGATAATATGAATGTCAAGATTGACCGGATTGAGGAAGAACTTGGCATTGAGCTGGATGATCTGCAGAAAGAATCCGTGCGCGGGAGTGTCAAGAACGGTGTTTTCGTTCTGTCCGGAGGACCGGGGACGGGTAAGACGACTACCATTAATGTAATAATACGGTATTTTCTTTCGGAAGGAATGGATATTTATCTGGCAGCTCCGACAGGGAGAGCGGCCAAGCGCATGACAGAGGCCACGGGATATGAGTCCAAGACGATTCATCGCCTGTTGGAACTTAACGGTGTTGTGTCCGAGGAATCCAGGACGGCCAGGTTTGAGCGGAATGAGGAGAATCCTTTGGAATCTGACGTGATTATTGTGGATGAGATGTCAATGGTTGACATTTTTCTGTTTCAGGCACTGCTCAAGGCAATTACGGTAGGTACAAGGCTGATCATGGTCGGTGACGTCAACCAGCTGCCCTCGGTGGGACCCGGGCAGGTGCTTCATGATGTTATGAGCAGCGAATGCTTTCCCATGGTCATTCTGGAGAGAATATTCCGTCAGGCGGGAGAGAGTGATATTGTCTGGAATGCACATCGCATTCATGCGGGCGAAGAACCGGTATTGGATAATAAAAGTAAGGACTTCTTTTTTCTTGAAAGAAATGACGTTAATGTCATATATAAGCATATGATACAGCTGATTACGGAGAAGCTGCCCTCCTATGTGGGAGCACAGCCCAATGAGATACAGGTGCTGACTCCGATGCGCAAGGGGAATCTGGGTGTGGAGACGCTCAACGGTATTTTACAGAGATATCTGAATCCGCCCTCGGACAGCAAGAGGGAGTATACGGCGGGCGGTATGCTTTTAAGGGAGCATGACAAGGTCATGCAGATTAAGAATAATTATCAGTTGGAATGGGAAGTTGTCAGCAAGTATGGTATTCCGATTGATAAAGGAATGGGAGTTTTTAACGGCGACATTGGAATGATTCTGCAAATCAATGAATATGCTGGTGAAGTGGTAGTTGAATTTGATGAGCACAGAAGAGTTACCTATACCAATTCGCAGCTTGACGAGATCGAGCTGGCATATGCGGTGACGATACATAAGTCACAAGGCAGCGAGTATCCGGCGGTTATCATGCCGTTATTGTCCGGACCGAGGATGCTTTATAACAGGAATCTGCTCTATACCGGTGTGACGAGAGCCAAGAATTGTGTGACGATTCTCGGAAGCAGAAATACCATACAGGAAATGATAGACAATAACTATCAGAACCGTCGTTATACAGGATTGGCGGACAGAATCAGGGAACTTATACAGTAAGTCAAGAGGAAAATACAATATGAAAAAAACATTTCTTGGGACACTGACGGATCTCCTCTATCCGCGAAAATGTCCCGTCTGTGACAGGGCAGTCAGGCCCTTCGGAGGTCTCATCTGTGAGACATGCGCGGAAGAACTGGTCTATATTAGGGGAGCTTGCTGCATGAAATGCGGCAAAGAACTTGAAGAAGAAGAGACGGAGTATTGCGGTGATTGTATGCGTCATCGTCATCTGTTTGACAGGGGCCGTGCCCTTTTTGATTATAAGAGTATGTCAGACTCCATCTACCGGTTTAAGTATAAGGGGAGGCGGGAGTATGCGGCTTACTATGCCGAATGTATGGCGGTGCGTTTGGGTGGCTGGATCAGGCGGTGCCGGCCGGATGCACTTGTTCCCGTGCCGATTCATAGCTCCAAGCAATATGTGAGGGGCTACAATCAGGCGGAAGTGCTGGCAAGGGAGCTGGGACGCATCATTCATATTCCGGTGGAGACCAATCTGATCAAAAGAGTGCGAAAAACCTCTCCCATGAAAGATTTATCTGTCTCCGAGAGACAAAATAATTTGAAAAGGGCTTTCAAAATCTGCCGTAATGATGTAAAATTAAGTACGATTATAATTATCGATGATATATATACAACAGGCAGTACAATAGATGCAATGAGTTACGAGCTGCGAAAGGCGGGAGTTGAGCATATTTACTTTGTGTCTCTCGCCATCGGGAAAGGTGTTTAATCAACGTCAGTTACAGGAGGAAAATGACATGAACGTAAGAAATTGCAGAAAGTGTAGTAAATTATTTAATTATGTATCAGGTCCGCCGATTTGCCCGGCGTGCAGGGAAGCACTGGAAGCTAAGTTTCAGGAAGTGAAGGAGTATATCAGAGAACACAAAGGTGCTACCATTCCGGAAGTGGCCGAGGCCTGTGACGTGTCTCAGAACCAGATTCAGCAGTGGCTGAGAGATGAGCGGTTGGAAGTGGCTGAAGGCTCCGGTATCGCGCTTCTGTGTGAGAACTGCGGCGAACCGATCAAGAGCGGACGTTTCTGCACCAAATGCAAGAACAGCATGGCGGATCAGCTGAGTGAGAGTATTCGTAAACCCGAAGCACCGAAGCCCCAACCTAAGAAGGATACGAAAGAGAATCCGAAGATGCGCTTCCTGGGTTAGGAGAGTTGTATGTTAAATGAAAAGAGAATAATCCTAATGACGAAGATGGCATCTTACGAGGCGAATGAGGGTAAGAGGAATGTCTCCATAGGCAGCTATTTTCGAACTGATTATATAGGATGGCAGGTATTGAAATCCATTATAAGTGCAAGTATTGCATTTGTAGTGGTATTTGGCATGTACATTTTTTATAATTTTGAAATGTTTATGACGGATATTTATAAAATGGATTTATTGGAGTTTGCAAAACATGTTCTGACTCTGTATCTGTGGACGATAGGCATATATGCCGCAGTGTCCTATATAGTTTATACAGTGCGATACACCAGGGCAGTCAAGAGTCTTAAGGTGTATCAGATGAATCTGCGAAAATTGTCGGATATGTATAAACAATAAAAAATCGAGCAAGCTCGATTGCGAGATTTTCTTCGAAAACTCGTTGCGAAAGTGTACGCGAAGTGAAAGGATAAATGATGACTACCTTACTTGTTATTAAGCAGATATTGATGACTCTATACAGCAAATATGAGGTATACATCACACCGTTATTGAAGTTTGTGTTAGCCTTTATAGCATTGCTGCTCATCAATGCGCGTTTAGGATATATGGATAGCATAGACAGGATGGCAGTGGTTTTGATTGTTGCGTTGATGTGTTCTTTTATGCCGATGAATTTTATTGTTGTCGTGTCGGCATTGTTTATACTGCTTCATCTGTACGCGTTCAGCTTGGAGTGTGCGATGGTGGTGGGAGTAGGATTCCTGCTCATGTTTTTGTTGTATCTGAGATTTTCGCCGAAGGATACTTTGGTGGTCGTGCTGATGCCTATCTGCTTTTTACTTAAGATTCCCTATGTCATTCCGCTTGCAATGGGACTGGTGGGGACACCGGCATCTGCCGTGTCGGTTGCGTGCGGTATTATTGCGTACTATATGATACACTATGTGACGCAGAACGTATCTGTCATAGCAGCTATGACGGCAGCGGATGAGGGGACGGCGGCAAAGTTTCGTTTTATCATAGACGGTATCCTCAAGAATAAGGAGATGGTCGTCACGATAGCAGCGTTTGCAGTCACGGTAATCATGGTCTATCTGATCAGGAGACTGAGCATCGATTATGCGTGGACGATTGCAATGGTGGCAGGCGTTGTGGTGAATATTGTAGTACTGCTTGTGGGCGATTTGATGTTTGACACGAATGTAGGACTGTTCGGAGTGGTTTTCGGCAACATCATCTCGGTTTTGCTGGCGATAGTTCTGCAGTTTTTTGTGTTCAACGTGGACTACAGCAGGACGGAGAAAGTACAGTTTGAGGACGATGAGTACTACTATTATGTCAAAGCGGTGCCGAAGGTTGTTGTGTCCAGACCACAGAAGAAAGTAAAACAGATTAACAGTCAGAAAGCAAGGACGGTGCAAAAAACAAGAAGCACACACTGATCAGGAGGTGATGCGGCATATGCAACAACTGAATACATTTATTGCAACATATTTCTCTAATCTGCATATGCCTATTGTTCATTGGACTGATATTGCGGAAATTATTATTCTGGCATTTCTGGTGTATCATATTTTAGTTTGGATTAAGAACACGAGGGCTTGGGCACTTCTTAAAGGTGTCACGGTCATCGGGGTTTTCATATTGATTGCCGCATTTTTCCGAATGAGCACGATTCTATGGATTGTGCAGAACGTATTTAGTATCGCAGCCATTGCCATTGTGGTCATGTTGCAGCCGGAGCTGCGAAAGGCGATGGAAGAGCTGGGACAGAAGAATCTGTTCTCTTCGATACTTTCCTTTGATTCAAGCAAGTCTGAGGATGGGCGGTTTTCCGATCGGACGATCAATGAGATTGTGAAAGCATCCGTTGAGATGGGTAAAGTAAAGACGGGAGCGCTGATCGTTATCGAACGGAATCAGCCTCTGAGCGAGTATGAGAGAACCGGCATTGATGTGGATGGTATTGTGACCAGTCAGTTGCTGATCAATATATTTGAGCACAACACGCCCCTGCATGACGGCGCGGTGATCGTGAGGGGAAACCGTGTCGTTTCGGCCACCTGCTATCTGCCGCTATCCGACAATATGGCGTTGAGCAAGGAATTGGGTACGAGACACAGGGCGGGCGTGGGTATCTCGGAAGTGACAGATTCACTGACCGTGATCGTGTCCGAGGAAAACGGTAAGATCAGTGTTGCCTACAACGGACAACTGGAGAGAGGTCTGGATGCCGAAAGACTGAGAGCGAGACTGTCGGAGATTCAGAACAAACCCGTGGAAGACAAGAAGCGGAAGTTGTGGAAAGGCAGGTCCAGAAATGAAAAATAAGTTTACCAAAAACTGGGGATTAAAGCTGGTGTCTTTCCTGTTCGCCGTTTTGGTCTGGATCGTTGTCACCAATATCAATGATCCCATTCAACCGCTTCCGGTATCAGATGTGCCTGTGACGATCAGGCATGCCGAGCTGATCGCGGAGAGAGGGCAGGTCTACGAGGTGCTGGAAAATACGGATGTGATAGACACGGTGACAATTTACGCACCTCGCTCTGTTATCGAGACGTTGGATAAGTCCAATGTGGTGGCAATAGCGGACATGGAGGAATTGACCAGTGAGGATACCGTTCCCATTAAATTGTCCACCAACAAATATAATGACAGTCTGGAGAGCATCAGGGGAAGTATAGACAGTGTTAAATTAAATATTGAAGATAGACAGACCAGATCAATTCCGATTCGCGCCAATGTAGCGGGAGAAGTTCAAGAGGGATATATGCTGGGTGATATATCAACGGAGCAGAACCTGATCAGGGTATCGGGTCCGGAGTCTGTCGTTTCACAGATCGCCAGGGCGCAGGCGGAGGTGAACGTATCCGGCTTTACGAGTAACATTAACACCGATGCGGATATCCGTCTGTATGATGAAAACGGCAAGGAGATACCATCTACGGCTCTTGAGCGCAGTATTACGAGGGTGCGTGTCAATATCGAGATTCTGGAGGAGAAGACCGTGCCGATTAATTATATCTTTTCCGGTACGCCGGCAGACGGTTACCGGACGATGGGAGAGTACGAGAGTACCAGAAATAACGTGGTCATTGCGGGACGTTCCAGCGCGGTGCAGAAGATAGAAGCCATTGAAATTCCGGAGGGAGTTGTGGATGTGACCGGAGCAACGGAGAACGTTACAAAGCTGATCGATCTCAAAGAATACCTGCCGGACGGCATTATTCTTGCGGAAGAGGATTTCAACGGTTTTGTTAACGTTACGGTGTATATAGGGCAGGAAATGAGAAGGTCGTTCTCCACGGCAGTTGACAGTATCCGGATTGTTGGTGTGCCTGCGGGATTTACGGCGCAGATCACAGATCCTGAAAGATATTGCAGTATTACTCTTTTGGGTCTCGATTCCGAACTGGTAGAGATCAATATGAATACATTAGAAGTGAGCGTCGATGTGGGCGCATGGCTCGAGAACGAGGCGGTCGAGGAGCTGGAAAGCGGATTTTACAGGATACCGATATCCGTAAGCATTCCGGATGGTTCCGCGGTCGTTTGGGAAGAGCAGGAAGTACAGGTGCACATCACGGAAGAACAATAGAGGCAGCAAAGCGGGAAAGGGATAGGTATCATGAGCAGATTATTCGGTACGGATGGTGTCAGAGGTATTGCTAATGAGGAGTTGACGCCGCAGCTTGCGATGCAGCTTGGTCAGGCGGGTGCTTATGTTCTCACCAAGGAAAATGCGCATAAACCTACTATCATGGTGGGATGTGATACAAGAATTTCGGGAGATATGCTTGCCAACGCGCTTATGGCGGGGGCATGTTCCGTGGGGGCGAACGCAGTCTACGTGGGAATCGTTCCCACACCGGCGGTGGCATATCTCACGAGAAAATACAAAGTGGATGCGGGGGTTGTCATCTCGGCATCACACAATTCCGTAGAGTTTAACGGTATTAAATTTTTTGACGGCGACGGATATAAATTGCCGGATTCCCTTGAGGACGAAATTGAAATGCTGATCAAGGACGGTATGCAGGGTGTTAAGTTTCCGACGGGAGCTGGAGTGGGCAAGATCAAATACCGCACGGACGCGAGGGAAGAGTATATCAACCATGCAATGAGGGCTGTCAATGTGGATTTGAGCGGCATGAAGATCGTTCTGGACTGTGCGGAGGGAGCCGCATACTATACTGCCGTGGAGACCATGAAAGAGCTCGGCGCGGAGGTCGTGGCAATCCACAACAATCCTGATGGTACGAACATCAATGCGAACTGTGGCTCCACTCACATGGGAGAATTGCAGGCGAGAGTGGTTTATGAGAAAGCGAATGTAGGGCTTGCCTTTGACGGTGATGCAGACAGGCTGCTGGCAGTGGATGAGCTGGGCAACATTGTGGACGGCGACCAGATCATGGCGCTGGTGGGTAATCACATGAAGCGCAACGGTAAGCTGAATGGGGATACAATCGTGGCTACGGTCATGAGTAATCTCGGTTTTTTTCTGATGGGAGAGAGGAACGGTATCCATATCGAACAGACCAAAGTGGGTGACAGATATGTGCTGGAGAGGATGCGTGAGATCGGAGCCAGTCTGGGCGGTGAGCAGTCCGGTCATGTGATTTTCCTGGATGAGAATACGACCGGCGACGGACTCCTGAGCGCGCTTCACCTTTTACAGGTTATTGTGGAGACCGGAAAACCGCTGTCGGAATTAAAGAACATCATGGAAGTGATGCCGCAGGCGCTTGTGAATGCTAAGGTGCCTACTCACAAAAAAGAAAAGTATATGGATTATCCGGAGATTGCGGAGGCAATCGATGAGTTGAATCAGAAGTTTGCGGGTGAAGGTCGCGTGCTGATCAGACCCTCCGGTACGGAACCTCTTGTGAGGGTTATGATTGAGGGCAAGGATCAGCAGATGATTGAGACAGAAGCTGAAAAGTTAGCTGAACTTATACAGAATATTATGCTATAACACTTGTGATACGTTAAAAAAGGTGTTATAGTTATAGCTAGGCTGTGAGTGGGGGTTACTCGTCGGCCAGTATGAAAGTTGGAGGATATGGGTATGGTAAGCCAAAAGGTAGTCATCAAAAACCCGACGGGGCTACATTTGAGACCGGCAGGCATCCTATGTAAGGAAGCTATGCAGTTCAAATCATTAATTACTTTTACATTTCGGGATAATACAGCGAATGCCAAAAGTGTGTTGAGCGTGCTGGGTGCATGTGTCAAATGTGGCGATGAGATCGAGTTTATGTGTGATGGCGAGGATGAAGAAGAGGCATTGAAGACATTGATCAGTGCGATTGAAAGTGGACTCGGTGAATAACACTGTTTGTTTAGCCCGTTAGCGTAACGGGCTTTTCTTTTATTTTAATACATCATTGATGACGGAGAATGGAGGAGAAATAATGTTAAATTACAAACGTTACCGCAAGAATCCGGTAGTGGATTACCCGGAGAGAAAATGGCCTAATAAGGAGATTGAGAAAGCACCTGTCTGGTGCAGTGTTGATCTTCGTGACGGTAATCAGGCGCTGATCGATCCGATGATCGTGTCGGAAAAAATAGAATTTTTCAACTATTTGATTAAGCTGGGATTCAAGGAGATTGAGATTGGATTTCCTGCAGCAAGCCAGATAGAGTTTGATTTTTTGAGACAGCTTATCGACCGTCGGCTGATTCCGGATGATGTTGTGGTGCAGGTTTTGACACAGTGCCGCGAGGAACTGGTGGAGAGAACATTTGAGTCCATTCAGGGATGTAAGCAGGCAATCGTGCATATTTACAATTCCACATCAACTTTACAGCGCGATGTGGTGTTTAACATGAACAGAGAGCAGATTATCAACATCGCCGTGGAAGGCACGAAGATGGTGAAGAAGCATGCACAGAGTTTCCCCGGCAAGATTATTCTGGAATACTCACCTGAGAGCTTTACGGGAACAGAGCTTGATTTTGCGCTGGATATCTGTACGGCGGTACAGGAGGAGTGGGGACCGACCAAGGAGAATCCCATGATCATCAATCTTCCGTCCACGGTTGAAATGAATACGCCGAATGTGTATGCGGATCAGATTGAATGGATGAATACACATTTCAAAAACAGGGAGAGCATCATCTTGAGTGTGCACCCGCATAACGACAGGGGTACCGGAGTTGCCAGTGCGGAACTTGCATTGCTTGCGGGAGCTGACCGCGTGGAAGGCACACTGTTTGGGAACGGTGAGAGAACCGGTAATGTTGACATCATGAACCTTGCGTATAATATGTTTTCACAGGGAATTGATCCGGGTCTTGCCATCGAGCATGTGAACGAGAGTATCGAGATCTATGAGAGATGCTGTAAGATTCCGATTCATCCGAGACATCCCTATGCAGGTAAACTTGTATTTACTGCTTTTTCCGGTTCTCATCAGGATGCGATCAACAAGGGCGTGAAAGCGCTGAAAGAACGGGGCAGCGAGATATGGCAGGTACCCTATCTGCCTATAGATCCTTCCGATATCGGCAGAGAATACGAACCGATCGTGCGTATCAATTCTCAGTCCGGCAAAGGCGGCGTGGCGTTTATCATGGATACCTATTTCGGATTCAAGCTGCCTAAGGGTATGCACAAAGAGTTTGCGAATGTAATTCAGAAGGTGTCCGAACAGCAGGGCGAGGTATCTCCGGAACAGATTATGGAGAAGTTTCGCCAGGAGTATCTGGAGCAAAAGGAGCCGATTCATTTCCGCAAACTGCGTATGGATGACTTGAGCGGAGATACGGAGACAAAATCACAGTTTGATACAAGGGTTGCCATCGTCTATACGGATGCCGGTGTTGAGAAGACCTTTGAAGCTGTCGGCAACGGACCTATTGATGCAGCTAAGCGCGGTCTGCAGGAGGAATTGGATATCGATATTAAGATTCTTGACTACGAGGAGCATGCACTGCAGAGCGGATCCAATTCACAGGCGGCGGCATATATACATCTGCTGGATGTGGAGAGCGGCAGAGTTACTTACGGTGTGGGTGTAAGTTCCAACATAACGAGAGCTTCCGTGAGAGCTATTTTCTCTGCGGTTAACAGATTGGAATTGGGAGAGCATAAATAGAAAAATTTCGTATGGAGGTGTGGCATATGGAGCATTTGGAACAGCTTCGTGAATGGGTGAAAGAAAGCAACAATATCGTTTTTTTCGGTGGCGCAGGCGTGTCTACCGAGAGTGGAATACCGGACTTCAGAAGTGTGGACGGATTGTATCATCAGCAGTATGACTATCCGCCGGAGACAATCTTAAGCCATACGTTCTACAGGAAGAAGACCGACGAGTTTTATCGGTTTTACCGCGCGAAGATGTTATGCCTCGATGCAAAGCCTAACGCGGCACACCTTAAGTTGGCTCAGTGGGAGCGGGAAGGTAAACTCAAGGCGGTAATTACCCAGAATATCGACGGGCTGCATCAGGCGGCAGGCAGCAGGGTGGTGTTGGAACTGCACGGTTCCGTTCTGCGCAATTACTGTGAGCAGTGCGGTGCATCGTACGATGCGGAGTATATCCTGCATTCCGAAGGGGTGCCTGCCTGCACATCCTGCGGAGGAAGCATCAAGCCGGATGTAGTGCTGTATGAGGAAGGACTGAATCAGAGGACGCTTGCGGATGCGGTACGCTATATCAGCGAGGCGGATGTGTTGATCGTGGGCGGTACTTCCCTTGCAGTCTATCCCGCAGCCGGTCTGCTTGACTATTATACCGGCAGTAAGCTGGTGTTGGTAAATAAGACACCTACGCCCAGGGATTCCATCGCCAATCTGATCGTTCAGGGAAGCATCGGGGAAATCTTCTCACAGCTTGATTGACGACGGATGGAGGGGCTTATGGATATCCAAGTAGGGGACATTTTGAAAATGAAGAAACCCCACCCTTGCGGGTCGAAGGAGTGGGAGGTGCTGCGCACAGGTGCGGATTTTCGGTTGAAGTGCGTTGGCTGCGGACACCAGATCATGATTGCGCGCAGGCAGGCAGAGAAGAATATCAAGGAAATTTCCAAAAAACCACTTGCGAATTGTTAATGCCTAT
>JAFLTD010000346.1 GCA_022510625.1 Lachnospiraceae bacterium | reverse complement strand
CATAAGGCCCCTCCGCTGTGATAAAGTTTAAGTGACCCTATTGTAATCATTGCGATAGCATATTATAATATCCTATATCCGTAGAATACGGATATACTTCATGCAAAAGAAAATAATTCGCACATTTGAGCCGCTGGCTACGATGGCATATAATATACCAGCTCTCTCTGGCTGACGATCCCTCCGGTTCGTATAGCACATAGAAAAGATTTTCGTTGGCGCGGCGCTCCTCATTCTCGATGTCTGGAACAAACTGCAGATATTGGCAGCCGGGCAGAACGCGCTGGTTTTCCAGATCATAGCGGAAAGCGGCAGAGTAGAATGGCGGCCAGAGCGTCTTCTCCGCATTCAAAAATTTCAGCATATTCGCCCAGTATCCCTCTGCCGCGAATAAATTGTCCCGTATATGGTATAAGGCAAACCAGGTGTACCGTTCAGGGTCCTTTGCCGGAATCGCTTTGTCCTTTTTGAATGGCAGTACCTCCTGCCTGTTCCGGCGTGGAAGCCCAAAAATGTCCAGTATTGTGGATTTGCCGGTTCCGTTCCGTCCCACTAACAGGTCGAGGCTCTCAATATGGTTTCCGTAAATGCAGGGCTTGACGTTTGATCGTTTGGCAATGGTGAGTTCCCGGCTTTCCGGGTCGTACTTTACAAGGAACTTGTTGCCAAAATGGATCCCCTGATTTTGCAGCGGTCGCTTGATGTTTCCCAAATACATATAGATTAATTCCATCTGATCACTCCTTTATGTCATGTTAAGCTCTATGATTCATAGGCGGGAGGCGATGGTTGGGCGAGGTTTTTTCCCAGATAAGGCGATTCCTCTTGCAAAATTTTGCGTGTTTCAAGAAAAATCAGTGCGGCATGGCGGAAAATCTGTCCAGACGCCGTTTAATGCCTGTGGATACAGGTTTTAAAATCGTGTCCCCATAAGAAGCATGGATGGGGGATGCCCATGCTGGGAGAGCCCCGAAAAGATTGTGTAAAAGAGAATAAAAGACATCCTTTCAGTCAA
>JAFLTD010000345.1 GCA_022510625.1 Lachnospiraceae bacterium | reverse complement strand
CAATTCACCCGCCAACTGCTATACTGAATCTTGTGAATACGATTTGTGACATGCCATTCCGGCTGTCAACCAATTCCGGCGTTTCGCCTCATTTCACAGTTTGTTTGTAACCCGTAGACAACTTTTTCAGAAGAAAGGAATTATGTATGTACAAAGAACCTATATTAGACCCCGCAGCTCTCGATGGCACAAAGCTGTGGGATGAGATTCTCAAAGCCATTGTCAGTGCCATGCCCGCCCAGCTTTTCCCCCTCTTTAAGGAAGTCTATGGACGGGAATATCCGAAAGATACGCCTATCGTGGTGCTGGGCTCAGAAACTTCCTCTTTTCAGGAGGACAGCAATGGGCCACCCGGCTCCACACTCATGGATATTGCCCTTCTGGTGGCTGGCACTGACTATTATCATCTGGAATGCCAAATGAAGAACGACAATGAAATGGTCATTCGGATGTTTGCCTATGATGTTCGATTCGCCATTACTCATTCAAAAGCCATGGACCAGGATACCGGAGAAATTACGCTTTATTTTCCGCATTCTATAGTAATCTATCCTGAAAAGAATGATGCTATTCCGGATCATCTCAGATGTCGGGTGGTTTTTCAGGACAACAGTGAACATATCTATAAAGTCCCGACTGTCAAGATTCAAACATACTCGTTGAAGGAAATCAAAGAGAAGCATCTTACCATGTTCATCCCCTACACCATCTTGCGCCTGCGCCCACGAATAAAAGCGAACCCGAAACACCCGCGGTCTAAACGCCCATTAACTCAAAAAGAGTTGACAGAGTTCGTGGAGGAAGCTATATTTGTATTGAAGGAAGAATTATCCGATGGGTATTTAACGGAATTAGAGTATCATGACTATGTGAGACTGTTCTATTTTGCCATTGACCGAGTGTTGCACCAGCACCCACAGTTGCGTAAGGAGGCATATCAAATGACAGAACCTATGATCAAGCTGCCCAGTGTGATAATAAAAGAGTTGCAGGCTGAGCTCGCGGACAAGGATGCC
>JAFLTD010000344.1 GCA_022510625.1 Lachnospiraceae bacterium | reverse complement strand
CGGCTCATGATGTTGCCGCCGGAGCACAGGCAGGTCTCGATGGGGCAGCGGCCCTTCACGCCCAGGTCCACGTCCTGGACCAGCTGGGCGGGGATGGACATCTCCACGTCGAGGACGGCCTTGCACACGTCGTAGTTGATGTGGTCGAAGGAGTTATAGGGGAAGGGATGTACGGTGATGGGACGGATGAGGCCCACCTTCTTGCCCGCGGCGCGGCAGAGATCCACTACGGACTTGCCGATGCGGGCGCACACGCCGTAGGCGGCGATGACCACTTCGGCGTCCTCCATCATGTACTCCTCCACCTGGATGTCCTTCTGCCAGGAGGCGTACAGCTCGGCGGCCTTCTCGTTCTCCTGCTGCATGATGGCGGTGTTCCACTGGCCGGGCTGGATCCAGGCGCGGTTGGCGTAGTCCAGCTTGTGGCCGGTGCAGGCCCAGGCGGCCTTGCCGGCCTTGATGGCGGCCACTTCCTCGTCGGTCTTCATGGGGGGCAGCTCCACCGGCTCCATCATGGTGCCGATGACGCCGTCGGCCAGAATGAGGACGGGGTTGCGGTCCCGGTCGGCGTAGTCGAAGGCGGCGTAGGTCAGGTCCACGGCCTCCTGCACGGTGGAGGGGGCCAGCACCAGCATCTCAAAGCCGCCGTTGCCGGAGGCCTTGGTGGCCTGGAGGTAGTCCTGCTGGGCGGGCTGGATGGCGCCGATGCCGGGGCCGCCCCGGGCCACGTTGCAGTACACCAGGGGGAGGCGGGCGGCGGCGGCGAAGGAGATGCCCTCGCTCTTCAGGGAGATGCCGGGGGAGGAGGAGGAGGTCATGCCCCGGGTGCCGGTGGAGACGGCGCCGTACACCATGTTCACGGAGGCCACTTCGCTCTCGCCCTGGACGAAGACGCCGCCCACTTCGGGCAGACGGCGGGCGAAGTACTCGGGGATCTCGTTCTGCGGGGTGATGGGGTAGCCGGCGAAGAAACGACAGCCGGCCCGGACGGCTGCCTCGGCGATGGCCTCGCAGCC
>JAFLTD010000343.1 GCA_022510625.1 Lachnospiraceae bacterium | reverse complement strand
GCCTTTTGGCTCCAGCCCTCCGGCGGATACCAGCGGGTGGTCAGATAAGATTTCCCGCGCCCCCGGCTGACGCGGATCTCATAGAAGATTTGTCCGTCTTTTGTGGTAAGTTTGCGTGTAGATGCCATAAAAACTCCTTTCAATATTCATAATGATGGGTCAGATTGCTCGTGTTGATAGGGAAGCTCAAAGGTCTCTCCGCTCTTTTGCTGAACCCGGTTGACCAGATATTCGCCGTAGGATATGAGATTCTCCAGAGATCTTACGTCAAGATAGGTTGCCAGCTCGGCTAAAACCCGTATGGCGTGCATCTCGTAATCAAACTCTGGCGCATTCATCCGATCTAACAGGGAGAGCAGCGATTTGAAATCGTGCTCCAAGTGTCCTCCATAGATGAGCGTCTTGAACAAAAGATAACGGTAGGTCGTACCTCCCCCTGTCGATATGCCGTCATCAACCAGCGGAAGTACTTGATTCATTCGCTTGTCATGTTCGGTAACCTCTCGCAAAAAGATGTCCCAGTCCATCAGCTCGTCCGGCGAAGTGTCCAGTGCGTCAGCCAGCGGCTTCAGCATACTTGCTGGCATCTCAATGGCGTTGCCCTCGTAACGGTAGATTGTTGCAGGGTTTTTGCCCACCCTCTTGGCCAGTTCGATGACTGACATACCCAATGCTTTTCGTCGAGCGCGGATTTTTTCTCCTGTTGTCATAATGCAGCCCCCTGTTTTGTAATAGGGTTTTAGTATAACACAGCCGCCGCAGAAATGCAAGACATAAACTTGGACATAAAATATTCACAAATTAAATGAAGTTAGGGGTTTACAGGAACAGGAAAATGATATATAATGCGTATATCGTAGAAAAGCGGCAAGGAGGCGATAATAATGCTAATCTGCGAAATCAAAAGAAAGGAGTCGATGTCTACGGTCCCATTCCAAAAAATTGCGGAAGCCTGCAAGACCACTGGCCTGTCGCGGTATTTTCTGCGGCAGGGCTGCAAAAACGGAACAGTGCCGCATA
>JAFLTD010000342.1 GCA_022510625.1 Lachnospiraceae bacterium | reverse complement strand
GTCTGGAAGGTGTATATGGGTTATATGTCTTAATTCCCATGATCTTATCTCCTTTACTTGATTAATAATTAAATCTTAGAGACCTGCAAAAATCTCGATATCTTTGCTGTCCTCTGTCAACTGTACGATAGCTTTCTTGGTCTTGGATGTCTTGCCGTATACCATACCGCGTCTCTTGGTCTTACCGTCCTGATTCATGGTGTTGACCTTTGCTACCTTTGTTCCTTCAAACATCTTCTCCACAGCTTCTTTGATCTGTGTCTTGTTAGCTTCCGGATGAACTAAGAAAGTATATTTCTTCTCACTCATGCCCGCCATGCTCTTCTCTGTGATAACCGGCTTGAGGATTACATCATAATACTGTAATGCTGCCATTATGCGTACACCTCCTCGATCTTTGCTACGGCGTCCTTAGTGATTACTAACGTGTCGCCCTTCAAAATATCATATACATTGATATTTTCCACTACTGCAGTAGATACTTTCGGAAGATTCCTTGCGGAGCAGATTACGTTCTGATCCTGCTCTCCGATCACTACCATTGCTTTCTCTACTTTCAGGTTATCCATAACCTCTTTGAATTTCTTTGTCTTGATCTCGTCAAGCTTTAACTCGTCTAAGACGATCAGCTTGTTCTCCTGCACTCTGCTTGTCAGAACAGACTTGAGTGCCGCTCTCTTCTCTTTCTTGTTTAACTTAAAAGAGTAATCCCTCGGAACGGGAGCAAACACAACGCCGCCGCCTTTCCACTGGGGTGCTCTTGTGGAACCCTGTCTTGCATGACCTGTTCCCTTCTGTCTCCAGGGCTTTCTGCCGCCACCGGAAACTTCGGAACGTGTCTTAGCCTTCTGTGTTCCCTGACGCTTATTGGCAAGTGTCTGGACAACTGCCATGTGTACCAGGTGTTCATTGATCTCGACACCGAATACCGCATCGTTTAATTCCAGCTTGCCGACTTCTTTACCTTTCATATTATAAACAGATACGTTTGCCATCTGAATGGTCCTCCTTTCATCTGTGACT
>JAFLTD010000341.1 GCA_022510625.1 Lachnospiraceae bacterium | reverse complement strand
TCTTCGCCCCAATAGCCATACTCTGACATAACAATAAGTACTTTCTGCATAAACTGCCTCCTCATACTTTCCTGTTGTTAATGCGAATCAAGAGTTGGAATATGCGCCAAATGGCTTCAAAATCGATAAATTATAACGGAATTAGGCTGTCCTGATTTCCGAAGACTCTTTTTTCTCTTTCGTCAGCCTGTTGAGTGTTTTTAACTGGCTTAGCCGCCTGACCAATATTCAGTCCGCTTCTTTGGTCCGTTCTCGTTTGGGCCTGCTTTTTCATCTTTTCGGTTGCATCCCTGCCGCCTTTGCTGTGCTTTTGTTCTTCCCTTGACTCGCATTGATAAGTGCAATGTTATCACATTGGAAGCGGGAATACTTACCGTATATGGTAGTAACAATAAATTTTTGTCACGTTTTGTCGTTAATCTAAAAATACTTGCATTACCAGTGGCTATCACATTTTCACACTGCTACAGACGCCATTAAATTGCAAAATCCAATACAAGAGTTTATGCCTTTTGAACTGTTTTGTGATTGTACAGCGTATCTATCAAAAGAGCAAGAATTAGTCCAAATTAAGCATGGCAAAAATCAAAAGATTTCCACAGGGGACGTTTATCAAGCAATACTCTACCGAGACGCAGTGCCGGGAATATCTGGCTGACTTGCTGTGGAAATCAGGATATGCCTACCCGAGATGTGGCTACCGCCACGCATATGATACGGAAAATGCGTCGCTTAAAACCTCCATTCACTTCGGGCTGTTATGCAAGTCGTACAGCATTTTCTAAAATTCCAGGCTCTTTCCCACACTGGTTGAAAAGCCTTGATTTTGTTTTAGTTTACCATAAGTGTGTCATGGGTATGGTGACTTTTGGTAATGCGTTCCATTTAGGCTTCAATTAATTTGGGAAAGGACCAAATTCCCCTTGACAAAAGTTCTCTGAGGACAACGTGTCGGGTAAGCTGACGGACGACCGCTTCATGAAGATGTCCCAGCGGTACGATGAGGAACAGCAGCAGCTCAAAAAGGACATTG
>JAFLTD010000340.1 GCA_022510625.1 Lachnospiraceae bacterium | reverse complement strand
TTGGTTTTAGAGGTTCAAGGAAATCTACTCCATATGCAGCACAGATGGCTGCAGAAACGGCGGCTAAGGCTGCTTTGGTTCATGGGTTGAAGACAGTAGATGTTATGGTTAAAGGTCCGGGTTCGGGGCGTGAGGCTGCTATCCGTGCATTGCAGGCATGTGGTCTTGAGGTGACGAGTATCCGTGACGTGACACCGGTACCTCACAACGGATGTCGTCCGCCCAAGCGCCGTCGTGTCTAATGTTAATGTTTCGTACAAACTTTGGATGAAGGTGTATACACTGTAAACAAAATTATGAGAGGAGCCGAAGAAAATGGCAGTAAACAGAGTTCCTGTGTTGAAAAGATGCAGATCACTGGATTTAGATCCTACTTATTTGGGATATGACAAGAAATCCAACAGAACGTCGGCGAGAGCCGGCAAGAAGGTCAGCGAGTATGGTCTTCAGTTGAGAGAGAAACAGAAAGCAAAATTTATCTATGGTGTTCTTGAAAAACCTTTCAGAAATTATTACAAAAAGGCTGAGAGAATGAAGGGTATGACCGGTGAAAATCTGATGGTCATGCTGGAGAGCAGATTGGACAGCGTAGTGTTCAGAATGGGTTTTGCGAGAACGAGAAGAGAGGCGAGACAGGTAGTGGGCCACAAGCATTTCCTTGTAAACGGCAAGCCCGTCAATATTCCTTCTTATTTGATTAAAGCAGGCGATGTGATTGAGGTAAGAGAGAAATCCAGATCCCTGCAGAGATATAAAGATATCCTCGAAGTAACGGCAGGAAGACTTGTTCCGGAGTGGATTGAGGTAGATCAGGAAGCACTCAAGGGAACAGTTAAGCACCTTCCGACAAGAGAAATGATTGACGTTCCGGTAAATGAGATGCTTATTGTCGAGTTGTACTCAAGGTAATAGTGTAAAAGAGTAAGCATTGTTATTGTTGTTCGTAAAGGAGGGTATTTGCGTGTTTGATTTTGAGAGGCCCAATATTGAGGTTGCAGAAATCTCAGAAGATAAGAAGTATGGCAGATTTGTAGTTG
>JAFLTD010000034.1 GCA_022510625.1 Lachnospiraceae bacterium | reverse complement strand
GTCGTTCTGTGAATTCTGGTTATAATCATTCTTAGACATCTCAAATACCTCCTGAATAAGTTTTAGTTACAGAAATAGTATTACAAGATTCACGACAAAGTATTCAGGCCTCATCTAGTGCTTTAGTACCATATTTTTATATAAAATTACCAAATAATGACATGGGACTTTAGTACTATTTTGGATTGTTTTTCTTTGTAAAATATATATAATAATAATTGTAGATAGAAAAACCCTTCACTTTCTATTTACAGACCCTTATATATAATTATTTATATACTCCCCTCAAGAGTTGGCCTAACAGCCAACTCTTTTGAGTTTATAATCCCTATCGCATATTACTTTGCAATACCTTAACGATAAGCAACACTGCCAGCCCCACAAGGATAACCGGTAAAAAATAGGCGAGCAGGTTGATCACCACCCCGATGATCAGGATTACCACAACAGTCACGATCAGCAATATCAACCAGCCCGGAAGCATGATCGGTCTTCCGCCGGATGATGCTTTGTTTCTGTCCGTATCCCTTGTATCCGCCGACATTTCTTCATCATACTCACGGTTCGATCCATAGCTTGTCCCGGCGCGTTTGTTTGCCTCGATAATGCTCTTGGCAAGCAATCTGGGATCACCGAGCCCCGCCATGACTTCATCCTCGCTTTTGCCCTTGCGCACCTCGGAATCAATATACTCCTGATAGTATCTCACGTTCTCCGCCACCTGGCCGCTGTTCAGACCGCCTGCGAGAGCCCGCTGCAATTTGTCTATAAATTCATTCTTATTCATAATTCCATCCTGTCTGCCGCCTGCACTTTCACTTACGGCATTCTGTCCATGCCGAAACCTTCCTGCCACTTTCCGCCCGGCTTCTCCGGCTCCTTATTTAACTTCGCCATAGCGTAAAAAGCATCCAGCACCATTTCCTCTTTGTTGCATGCCGCCGTATTCTTCCCGGAATCCTGCTTGATGTTGAACCGATCCAGCTGCTGCACATACAGATCGGTCATAGAATATCCTGCGCTCTTCATCTTATCAAGAAAAACATGATGATTCAGATAATACGTAAATTCCTCTATCAATCCCATATCTTCCAGCATGAAAGCCCACAGTTCATCGCACCACTGTATTGATCGGCCCGTGTATTCACAAAGCTTCTGCAGATTGTTGTAAACCGTCACATGATTACCGTCATATACAATCCAGGGTTCCATGAAACACTCTTCTCCTTCGTCATCTTTTCCACTGCAAACAGTTTATCACACTCTTCCTAAATTTACTATTATCTCATTCTTAAATTTTTATCTGTATTTTCCATTTCCGTTACGATTATAATTGCATTTAAGCCTGTTATTCTGTATAATTACATTGTTATACATAGTTTCAAATACGTTCTGAAATGCTTTCTGTTTTACGCATCAAATAATGGTTTCATTATTAATATATAGAAAAGGAGAGTATCACTATGAAATTTGGTTACTTTGATGATGCCAACCGCGAGTATGTCATCACCACACCCAAAACACCCTTGCCGTGGATTAACTACTTAGGCTGTAACGAGTTCTTTACGTTGATCTCCAACACCTGCGGCGGTTATACCTTCTATAAGGATGCCAAGCTGCTGCGTATCACTCGTTATCGCTATAATGATGTCCCCGTAGACATTAACGGCAAGTACTTCTATATTAAGGATGGAAACACCGTGTGGAATCCGGGTTGGAAGCCCACACAGACAGATCTTGACAGCTACGAGTGCCGTCACGGTATCGGCTACAGCCGTTTCACCGGTGCGAAGAATGATCTTGAGGCTTCCGTTCTGACCTTTGTACCCATGAATGACAACTGTGAAGTCAGCCAGGTGAAATTGACCAATAAGAGCGGCTCTGCCAAGACAGTATCCCTCTTCTCCTATGTGGAGTGGTGTCTCTGGAATGCAGACGATGATTCCCGCAACTTCCAGCGTAACTTCAGCACCGGCGAGGTTGAAGTAATCGGCTCCACCATCTATCACAAGACCGAGTACAGAGAGAGAAGAAATCATTACGCAATCTATTCCGTCAATACGCCTGTGGACGGATTCGATACAAGCCGTGACGCATTCTTAGGTGCATACCGCGGCGTGAACGATCCCGAGGTTGTAGAGAAGGGACAAGCTACCAATTCCATGGCAAGCGGCTGGTCTCCCATCGCTTCCCATCAGATCAATGTGACACTTAATCCCGGCGAGACCAAATCCTATGTATTCGTACTGGGTTACCTTGAGAATCCTGAAGACGATAAGTGGGAATCTCCCGGCATTATCAATAAGAAGCCTGCAAACGCAATGCTGGCGAAATATCAGACGGATGCGGATGTCGATAAGGCTTTTGCGGAACTCAATGCATACTGGAAAGAGCTTCTGTCCAAGTACACCGTGAAATCTTCCAATGATAAGGTAGACCGCATGGTGAACATCTGGAATCAGTATCAATGTATGGTAACCTTCAACATGTCCCGTTCCGCTTCCTACTATGAATCCGGTATCGGCCGGGGCATGGGCTTTAGAGATTCCTGTCAGGACCTTCTGGGCTTCGTACATTTGATTCCGGACCGCGCAAGACAGCGTATTATCGATATCGCTTCTACCCAGTTTGAGGACGGCAGCGCATATCATCAGTATCAGCCTCTGACCAAGAGAGGTAACTCCGACATCGGAAGCGGCTTCAATGACGATCCGCTGTGGCTGATTGCGGGAACTTCCGCATATGTTCGTGAGAGCGGCGATACTTCCATCCTTACCGAGATGGTTCCTTTTGACAATGATATGAGCGTGGCAAAACCTTTGATGACCCACCTGAAACGCTCTTTCGATTACATAGTAAATCACAAAGGTCCTCACAACCTGCCTTTGATCGGACGTGCGGACTGGAACGACTGCCTGAACTTAAACTGCTTCTCCGAGCATCCGGGTGAGTCCTTCCAGACATTCGGCCCCTCCGAAGGACCTGTTGCAGAATCCGTATTCATTGCCGGCATGTTCGTTAAGTACGGTGAGGAGTACGCACAGTTGTGCGAGCTGACGGGTGATCAGGCGGAAGCCGACTATGCCCGCGCAGAAGTACAGAAGATGTACGATGCGGTACTGAAAGACGGTTGGGACGGCGAATGGTTCGTGCGTGCTTACGACGCTTACGGCAAGAAAATCGGTTCCAAAGAGTGTGATGAGGGTCAAATCTATATCGAGTCCAACGGCTTCTGTCCTCTCGCCGGCATCGGTGTCAAAGAAGGACTTGCCGAGAAGGCGCTCAACTCTGTCAAAGAGAAACTGGATACCAAGTACGGTGTCATGATCTTACAGCCGGCATATACCAGATATCATCTGGAACTGGGAGAAATTTCTTCCTATCCGCCGGGATATAAAGAGAATGCCGGAATCTTCTGCCACAACAATCCTTGGGTTTCCATCGCGGAGACCGTGATCGGACGCGGTGACAGAGCCTTCGAGATCTATCAGAAGACTTGTCCTGCCTATGTGGAAGAATTCAGTGAGATCCACAGGACTGAGCCCTATGTATACTCTCAGATGGTAGCCGGTGCGGATGCCAAATTCCACGGCGAGGCGAAGAACAGCTGGCTGACAGGTACGGCAGCATGGACCTTCGTTAACGTATCCCAGCACATTCTGGGTGTATATCCGACTCACAAAGGACTCAGCATTGATCCTTGTATTCCTAAGGGCTTCGGCGACTTCGAGCTTACCAGAAAGTTCCGCGAGGGAACATATAATATCAAAGTAGTAAATCCTAACAATGTTGAGAAGGGTGTTAAGTCCATTACCGTGGACGGTCAGACACTCTCCGGATGTGTTGTTCCTTACGAGAAGGGTAAGACGAACTACGATGTAGTGGTAACCATGGGTTAAAACAAGTAAACCTTCGGTTAACTTTACGAGCAGGCTCGTCTACGAGATTCGCTTCGCGAACTCGGCAAGCTTGGTTACATAATTTTGTAGTCTAAGAAATCCGCATACATGATATTGTATGCGGATTTTTTATTACCACTAGTTTGTCAAAAGACCTTGTTTTTCTCCCCGACTTATGACAAAATATTTCTTGCCGAACTCTAACCACAGGTTATAGTTTTATGTAAATCACGCAGTTATTTTAGGAGCGTCTAACGCCATGAGTCAATATATGTCCATCGGGAAAATATCCAAACTCAAGAATGTCAGCATCAAGTCTCTGCGCTACTACGACCAGATCGGAATCTTAAAACCGGCTTTCGTCAACACAGAGACGAACTACAGATATTATACGAAAGACCAGCTCTATCTGCTTGACGCGATTACCGTCTGTATCAAGCTGGGTATCCCCTTAAAGGACCTGAATAATTATGTGGAGAACGGCTCCATCAATCTGCAGAAACTGCTTTATGACGGCAAGATTCTGGCTGAACAGAAGATTATGGAAATCCATAATTGTCTCGGCACATTGCAGGAAACCTTACAGAATATGGGCAGCTCCGTAACCGGCATGGCCAAGATTCCGGAGAGTAAGAGCGGTATTCTCCTACCGGACGGCTTCTATCACAATGCCATAGATGAACGCCGCCTGCTCCTCGTACCTCTTGAGGCGGAGGATACTCCGAAATACTACGGACAGCACATTTTGAAGCTGTTTGTCACTGCACAACAGCATGGCGTTACTGCTTCCTATCCGTCAGGAGTACTGCATGAGTATAAGAATGGTGTTTATTCCCGTCACATGTTCCTGACGATTACCGAGATGTCTGCCGATTCATCAATCAGCGCTTCGAACCCTGACTCAGATACTATGCGCATATTGCCGCAGGGTGACTATGCATGTCGCAGAATCTCTACTCACATGTCAGACTTTAGTACAGTAAAAGAAGAAATGAAAGAAGTATTGAAAGATGAGAACTTCTGCATCATAGAGACAGATACCCTGTCAGAACAAAACAAAAAAGACGGCTATCCGTTCGAGTTGGAATGCCGCATATTACGCTGAACAAAGAGCCCAAACTATTTATCAAAGCTTGGGCTCTTCTCTTTACACTTTACTATTATTACTCTTTTCTTTACTCTATTTCTTATTCTTCCTCTTCATCGTCGTCTTTCGTCTGCTCCACCGGCGTACTCTTCATATTATCGATTTCCTGCATGGCATCACGCGCCTGCTTAACCTCCATAATCTTGCGCATGATCAGCGTGACATCCTCCGGCGAAAACATATCCAGACAATTCATAAGCCCATCCATATCGTTTAAGTCGATATTGACTACGCCGACAGATGTGCTCACCTGGATCCAATCAGGATTCGAACTGCCGCCGATAGTGATACTGTTACCGTACAGCGCATCCTTCGTCACCGTCACGGCAACTCCGTTATGGAACACCGTCTTGGTGACCGGGGAATCCGCCGTCGGTTCATCCATCTGTCTTAAGATAATTCCGATGGAATCTGTCGGTCCTTCGTAGGATTCTCCCGATTTGAGAAAATCATCCGCCTGTTTTAACTTCGCCGCAAAAGAGTTTGGATCCGCGCCGTCTCCCTCAAGCCCCATTTTCCGGCGCAATGCAACAGTCTCCGCATACTTTGCAATCTGCTGAGCCGTGTTGTCATTGTTCATGACACCCGGATAAAATGTTCTGAACTGGTTATTTCCTATCATGTTATTTATCCTCCTTATCGGTATTTGGGGTCTTACGTGTCAACCCGTCTTCCATATCTTCAATCTCTTTCTCGGCACTGCGGAGCTGATTTGCTTTTGTGATCTCGCGCATAATTGCGGTGACATCTTCAGGTGAAAATAAGTCCAAACATTTCATCACACTTTTCGTGTCATTTAAATCGATATTAACCGTTCCGACGGAGGTTTGGACATGAATCGGATCAGGATTCTTGCTGCCGCCGATACTGATATCGACGCCATTCACCGGATCCTTTGTTACCGACACTTCAACACCATTATGAAGAATTGTCTTGGTTATTGCCCACCTCTCCGGTTCCTCCATCTGCCGAAGGATAAGAGCTATAGAATCGGTCGTGCCAAAGAACTCACCGGACACCAGATTCTCGTCCGCCTGTTTTAGCTTCGCTGCAAAAGAATCCCTTCCGCCTTCCGGAAGCCCCATCGCTCTTCGCTGAGCCGCAGTCTCATTGTACCGCTGAAGCTGCTGTGCCGTGCTGTTGAACATCATATCTTCACGAAAAAACTCTCTGCTCCCTATCATGTCATTATCCTCCTGCTGTGCTTAACTCGCCTGTCCCCTCTACACTATGTTCATGCTTATGCCAAGCTTCCTAACGTCTCCAACGCAAACTGTTCTATTTTGTGCTGTGTCTGCTCCTGCACCTTAACTGTGTCCACATGGTAGGCTTCTGTTCTCCCATCCTCATATTTGGCCTCCACATAGACCTGCTCTCCCTCTACTTTACCTTTCAAGGTGTAACCTTCCGTTACAGCTATTTCTATGTTATCACTTTCCTCATAACTCATATGCCTTACCTCCGCAGGCTGCACCGCCTCCCGCTGCGATACCGCATTCACCCGGATACCTGCCGTGCTGCCCAACATGTTGACCCCGGATGCCTTGTCGCTCTTACGCGTTGTAGATTCCTCTCTTTCGATGCCCTTACCTTCCTGTTTTCTGGATTCCAGATTTTGAATCAGGCTCTCCTGAAATCCCTCCTGCTGTCCGGTCTGACGTCTGTGAAAATACTCCTGTATACCTTCATTTCCTTTGATTTCCTGTATACCCATAACTCTACGGCCTCCTTTCCGTAAGAATCTTTCTAACCTCTTCCCTGCCGCGCCTCAGTCTTGTCTTAATGGTTCCTTCCTTTTCGTTCAAGACTCCCGCAATCTCCTGTATGGAATAATCTTCATAATAGAAAAGATAAATAGGATTGCGATAGTGCACCGGCAGTTTCAACACCGCCTCCAGCGTCCGATCGTCTTTGATCTGATAGGGCAGATAAACATTCTTCGACTCCGCCATCATAAACTCATCCAACGCTACCGTCGTTCGGTGCCAGCTGCTCTTTAAAACATCTGTACATATATGAATGGTAGTGCGTATCAGCCACGCCTTTTCATGCTCTCTGTTCAGAATAGGCTTCTCATCCTTCATGTAACGCAGAAATGTCTCCTGCACCGCATCCTCGGCATCCGCCCGGTTTTTCAAATTGGAAAAGGCAATTCGATACAGCATCGTCTGATATTCTTCTACCAGATAGTTCCATCTTTGACTCTTCTCAAACTTATGCTCCATCCGTCATATTCCCTTCTACCTATAACACGAATGAAAGGCAGAAAAAGTTTCACTTTCTGAAAACTTTTCTGCCTTTTTTATCGGCGTAAATGTAATATTATTTTAACGCGTATTATTAGCTGTTATGCATAATCACGTTTACTGCAGACTTTCGCGCTGATCCATACACTGATCAAGGTAAGTACCGCCACGAAGCCAATCATCAGTATTGCGCACAGCACCATGTGAGCACTTATCCAATTATAGGCGGACACCAGCGCCATTCCTGCTTCGTTCTCATTTCCGATAATATTCAATACACTATATCCTATGATCCAAAATACCAGGGGAAACGCTACGCGCGTCAGAGCCATTGCATACTGGCTTTTCATTTCCCCTACCAGATAGAACGTCATAAACTGCAGATCTGTCATCGCGATACCGATCAGCATAACAGCCAGACATACCGGCATGCTTTGCAGAATGAGCATACGACCCCCACTGACAAGCGTCGCCAACAGCCAGTATGCGGTGCAGAGCGCCGCTTCGCAGCCAATCCCGTAGAAGAACCTGCCGCACACCCTATGCCATGCACTGCCCGGCAGCAACAGTAAAAATCCGGCATTGTGCATTGTAAAATCAGCAAAAACTGCATTGATAAATATACTTCCGATAAATACGGTATATACTAAGCCTGCGAGAAATCCGTTGTTTTGGCCCCTGGAAAAGCACAATCCTATCACCAGAATAAAAATCATGAGTCTTCCCTGTTTTCGAGTCTTCATATAGTCTATTTTAGTAAATTTAAGTGTCCTCATCTTTTTCCCTCCCGTTCCTTGATAAAATGAATCACAATCCGGTCGATATCGGGCTTCTCATACACAAAATCTTTCGTCAGCAAACCGGCGTGGCTGCTCGGCAAAATCGCTTCAAAACCAAAAGCGTGATTTATGATACCGATCATGTTTCTGCGCAGTTCCTCGGTCAACATCTCCTCGCTGCCTTTTACATACAGGTAACTCTCCGTCAGCTCCTCCTTGGCATCATACAGAACCTTCCTGCCGTCATGAATAAAGTAGATATAATCCGCAATCTGCTCCAGATCACTTAAGATGTGCGTGGAGAAAAGCACACTGTGTTCTCCGTCCGCGATATACTCCTGTAAAAGCTGTAAAACTTCCTGCCTGACTACCGGGTCAAGTCCGTTGGTCGCCTCATCCAGAATCAGCAGTTTCGTCTCTCTCGCAAACACCGTGGCGAACATCAGCTTCACTTTCATACCTTTGGAGAAATCCCCGATCGCCTTCTTCTCCGGCAGATTCCATTTCATAATAAGTTCATCAAAATATGCCTGATTAAAGGTCGGATAAAAATCACTCAGAATCTTTCGAATCTCCTTTAAGGTAAACAATTTCTCAAATCCAAATTCTTCACTGATGTACCCGATACTCTCCCTGTAGCGTATTGGGTCCTGATCGTATTGCTGTCCGTCCACCCACACTTCGCCTTTTTGCTGCTTGCATACATGGGTAATCACGTTGATCGTCGTCGTCTTACCTGCACCGTTCTGCCCCACGTATCCCATGATATATCCCTTGGGCAGTACGAAATCGATATTATCCAAGCTGAAATCTTTGTAGTGCTTTGATACGCCTCGCACCTCTAAAAGTTCCATAGTTTTCGTCATCCCTTTCTCCATACATACTATAATTATTTCCGCATATTAAGATATTTTGCTTTTATATCTTCTTTTTGTCCGTCGTTTCACGCAATAGATTCCGGAAAATCCCTGTCAGCTCCTCATCGGGCAGCCCCATCACCCGCGCCGTCTCAATGGCGGTCGTCAAGCCTTCCTCTATACGCATAAGGTACTGCTCCCGCACCATGCTGTTGTCCTTGGAGAGCACCACGCTGCCTTTGCCCTGCATGGTGGCTATAAATCCCTCCGCCTCCAAGTCGCTGTAGGCTCTGGTGGTAGTGATCACGCTGACTCCTATCTCCTTTGCAAGCTGTCTGATGGACGGAAGCGTCGTTCCTTCCGGGATCTGCCCGTTTAAAATCTGTTCCTTCAACTGCTCCTTGATTTGCGCATAAATCGGCAGTTCGGATTGATTTGATACAATGATTCTCATCGGTTAACCTCCTCGCGGCGTCCTGTCGTCACAGATAGCCACGATCATAAAGTATATACTGTATATATATCATTATATACAGTATGTGCAGTTTGTCAACAGGAAAAATTAAAAAAGAATTGAAAAAGCAGCCTCCCATAAAAAAGAAGGCTGCTTCCCATCACAAAATCAAAATTCAAATCCATCATATAACCGATATGCTTCACTCAGCACCGGAACACTCCACACTGAAAACCGATCTGTGTCCCCATAATCATATGTATTCTTTTTCTCATCAATATAGCGGATCAGCTGATCTTCCTTGAAATAAAGGCGATGCTCCTCGTTTCCGTCAAACACAAACGCAAAGTATAAACTGCCGTTTCGGAAATAATATCGCCTTGTATAATTCCAGTCATCAAATCCTTTGCCCGCATCCAGTCTTGACAGTTCCTGATCTTTGTAACAGACAACACCGCCGTCTGACGCGCTGAAGGACGCATAAGAATCCAAATTGTTCTGGGTCTCATTGTACCATGCCCTGATCTGCGTCACTTCATCCTCCACAACGATGTCAAGCACAGGTTTCTCCACAGGCTCAGCATCAGCTGAAGTGCTTTCGCCCGCAACCACATGATCTGTTGATTTTGCACGCTCATATACACTTACCTGTGTCTCAAGCCCACCGTCAGGATTAAGCCGCCAAGAGTCAAAGGCTTCTTCAATGGTAGTATAGGACTCTACATACAATGCCTTGTCTTCCAAGTTATACGACAATCCTGTTGGATTCGGCTCGCGAATCAACGGATAATTCATTTCAAGGTCATTGTATGTTGATATTCCAAAGTACTCCCGAAATGCTTCCCTATATCTTTCCTCAGAGACCTCCACTTGTTCGGGACCCAAAATCTCATCTTTTGGATAAGAATACAAATAAGTATAGAGATCCGCTTCTTTATCCAACTCCCCTTCAAATATGAAATATTCCTGATAATCGGCGCTAAAGCTAGTCATTTTCGCCCCTTTTATATAACCTTTTCCATTTTTCAAAGTCCATATGACATCGGTGCTTGTATGCATTCCATAGGAGCAAAACATAAAAATACTTTTTTTCTCATCAAACCATCGTATGCCGGCCCCGGCTAAATGATATTCATTAACCTTATTATCTGAATAAGCTAACACATCTACAGCAGTGGTCCAACCCTCACCATCAGTATAATCATAGATGACACTATACCTGATCAGGCTCGGTATGTCTGAATCGCCTATCTTTACATAGATATATCCTATATCTCTTGAATCAACATTATTTCTTTCTATGTAACTGTTGCCTTCCTCGATGAACGCCGCATACTGATCCCTGATATACTCCTCATAGTCGCGCTCCATCTGCTCGCTGCCTATGTACTCCTCTTCCCATGCCGCTATCCGTCTTGGCAGCCCATCTATATATTCCTCACCGAGCTCAATATATTTCACACCCTCCTTACCATCCGTCTGTGCGGCATATTCTTCTCTTGTTTTAGACTCCACATAGCTAAGAAGCAGGAGATCTTCTACCGATCTCTCTCCGCGTTCAACCTCATATGACCAACCTCGGTAAAAATCATCAAGCTGTGTTTCCGGGTCAATTATGCCAAGATGCAAGTACCCGGACAGGTAATATCCCGCATACCGTAAATACTCGTCATAATCCCGCTGTTCTTCCGTCAGAATATCCTCCATACGGAGAAATAAACATAATAACTGCCAGCTCACCAACTGTTCCCGATCGAATTCTCCAAACAACTCTATTTTTTCCGCTGCTTTCCAATCTCCGGTACTTGTCAGATAAGACAAAAGATAAATCTGACTCAACCCTTTATCGCCGAGCATATAATCATCTATTTGATTCAACAGCATGGGATCTCTGAATATCAGACCTGATGCCGAGGGCAGTTCCCATATACTGTCACCTCCGATATCCACCAGATAATTATAATGCCATATCAGGTATTCATCGTTGGTCATGCTGCCGCTTTGCTTTAGCTTGGAAAACATTCTTTTAGAAGTTGTTGAATCAAACATACTTGACAGCCACCCTACCGAAGGGGACTGCATAAAGACAGGCTGATCGTAACCCGCTGTTCCAAGAAATTTCTGCAGCCATACTTTTTTGCCGTATGCCTCCCCGGTTCCCGTCCGCCCGTACAAACTTTTACAGATCTTATCATATTCTTTCTCGTATACAAGAGGATTCTCTTCCAACAGATCAATCTCGATTTTCTCTTTATCTACATAGAACGTGACAATTCCCGAATACAAATCGTAACACGCAACTTCTTCCAGGTTTTCACCTCTGATCTGATACCATTCTTTCTCATTATCTCGGAATATGCCCACGATACCATCGCTGTACACTACACATTCCCGGTAATTATCGGTATAATCCGGCATACCCATAGTCGGTTCTTCGCTGTTGACGGCAAACATATCCTCATACAGAGAATAAACTTCGCCTTTGACAATCGTGGATATCTCTACTTCTAACATATCCTCGCCTCTGTATGAGTTGTATTTCGGAATCGCGGTCATAATCGCCGGAAACCCCTCAGCATCCAGAAAAACCTGAATATAACATTCTTCCGCATCTGAGAGCAAATCATTATAGTATTCCTGATAGATATCCAACGCCATTTCAAATTTTTTGTCGCTTACTTTTTCCTGCTTACCACACCCATTAAAACATAGCACTGAAAGTAACAGCATCAGAAAAAGATGTATCCGTTTTCTCATGTTCTATTCCTCTCACCCGTACTTCTTTTCAACTTCTCATCCTTAGCCTGACGAAGCTGTCTGTCAAAATCGTGAAGCTGTCTTGACCCATATACGGATGCCTTAATCGAGATTGTTCCTCCGGCAAAGAAAATCTGATAGATTGCCCTTTTGTATAAGATAAACCAGATCCATGCAGCCAGAACGACTATTCCGCCGCCGATCCATACAAGATACAATAGTGCGACATCGCTGTCTGTGACACGCCAGCTTATAGCCAGCTCATCATATGCAGCAATATCCAGCACGATCGCAATCACCGTCAGCACAAACGATAGAACCGCCAATATCGTATTTCTGCTGTAGAGAAATCCGGATGCCGTTATATCCTGCAGGTCTATCGTTTTCTCCTCGTCCGTTTTGTGCAGCATCTTACCCATCCGGACAAATCCTTTACCTCTGTAATAAAAACGGGAATCCGTGAGAACACCAAATCCTTTTGCCAACTGTCCGCTCTGAATCAGATTACGGAGATACCCGCTTCCCAAAACCGCTATCTGCTTTTCATCCGGGTCTACAAATATATCCGACGCTTCCCGGATCTTGCGCGTCTCTTTTTCTTCCGCCAGTTGCTGCTTAAAATCCTGAGACATATTCCGAACAGAGTTTGTCAGTTCATGCCCCTTCTGATTTGCGAATCCTTTTACATCCTCAAAATTAATAGATTTGATGGTACTTGCCCCGCATGACGGACATACATGCGCTCCCTCCGGAAGCTGATTTCCACACTGTTGACAAAACATACTGTCTTCCTCCTTAGTCCCTGCTTGATTTTTCATCACCTATATTGATGTGCTTCCTTAATCCGGAAACACAAGACAGGTCTTTTCATCCCCGTTCCACAGAACGATCATTGCCCCATAAGCAGCCACGGAATCTGCTGCGATACCTGTTTCGGTGCGATTGAATTCCTCATCGATCAAATAAGCCTGGCCGCCCTCGATAACAGCAGCTTTACCGTCTGCAAAGTTGCTGGCATCATCAAACATCTCTATCACATTTCCATCATGATCGATATAGCCGTATTTGCCATCCTTGCTATACAGCCAATACTTATTATCCGACAGAGAGATATAATCCCCTGTAGCCAGCAATGCTTCGTCCGTTATGACCATCTTGGGAGATGTATACGCACCTGTGCTTTCCCAACCCAGCTTGGCAAGATCAAACAGATAATAAGCTTCCTTGTCACCGTCCTCCAACGAAACATTTATAATCGTGCCATAACTGTAACACGCGCAGCCGTTAACCGAATAATTGTAAACAGACCAGCTGACATCAGAAGTAAAGAAATCGTATCCCGCATACTCATAAAAATCTCTCATCCGAAACGTATACAATTCCTTTCCTTCCGCATCCGACACATAAAAGTCTCCGTGTACATCCTCAAAATTCATACCTCTTGACACATAGTAGCCGTTATGACATATTCCGATGGGATATGCCATCATGGAGCCCTGATTGCCGGAAGCTGCATTAGCTTCCCATGCGGAATCCGATCCATCGTTTTGCCCGCTCTCCGCTTTCAACGCACCCTCAGCCCTGAGACTCATCATATCGATATAATTGCCATCCGCCGTAAGACGGATATCTCCCGAATCGTCCTCGGCAAAGGCGAATCCCTCATTAAATCCCACGGCGCCCGCCTGTCCGATCCACCCCGGCCAATCGGGACGATAAATCACTTCGCCGTCCAGCGTCTGATATTGATAGTCAAACTCCTGTGTGTCCTGATTCTGATCCACGATCAAAACAACTCCGTCACTGACGCAGCGGATCGGATCCTCTGTCTCCAACAACAGATTGCCGTCCCGATCAAATATACTGTACATGCCGTCTTTCTCGAAAAGAGTCTGTCCGTCATCATTCACGCGGGAAAGGAAATCGGTATATTCAAGAGGTATCAATACCTCTCCCCCATAAGTTACCAGTCCCCACTTGTCATCTTTACAGGCGATCACTCTGCCATCCCAAGCGGTACTAAACCGATCGTATTCTCCCGCAATATCCAGTTTGGTAAATTCGGATCCCTGCTCCGGTTCGGATTCCGTCTCATCAATCTGTGCTGAGGCATCTGCATTTGCCGCTTCCGCATTATTACTTTCTTCCGAAGCAATATCCGAAGCACTGTCCCCATTTTTTTCTTCTGATATATTCTGTGCCGTTTCTTCTATTGGACTTTCATCCGTGCCTTCATTTCCCGAGCGGTTGATGCCCGCCATAATGATGCCGCCCACGGCTGCCACGACCGCCACGGTACCGATACCGATTCCCACTTTGGCTTTCAGACTAAGCTTCGCCAGTCTTCCGACCGCCGACTTATCCTGTGCCGATATACCCACTGACTCTATCAGGAGTTGAGACATGGGAAGTTTTTCGCAAGCCTCCGCTTCCTTCGCAAAGAAAAGTAAGAAGAAAGGGGCAATACCGTACAACTTGGTACCCTCTTTTTTCTCCAGTTCCAAAACTTCCTCTTTGATTTTGTTCTTCGCCCGATTCAGATGAGATTTTACAGTATTTACCGGTATTCCCAGTTCTTCCGCTATCTGCTCCTGCTTTTCTTCGTTATAGAAATATCCGATTACGCATAAACGCTGCATATCGCTCAAGTTGTTAATGATGTCTCTTACAAGTCTCTGCTTCTCCCGATCCTGCAATACACTCTCAGGGATCAGCTTCTCATCGTCGGTAATCGCCTCAAAGAACGAACCGTCATCCCCTTCCGACAGAACATCCTTCTTTTTCTTCAAATAGGCATAACATTTGCGATTGGCTATCACTGTTGCCCATTGCAGAAAACTATCCACGTTCTCCAATTGATGCAGTTTGGTACTGATTTCCAGATAAGTATCCTGCATCAGATCTTTGGCCGCCTCCTCATCCTGTACCGCATACTTAATACAGGTGTAGAGATATCCGCCGGACAATTCATAGATGGTGCTAAAACTCTCTTGTTCTCCTCGTTTGTAGCTTTCTACCGCTTGCGCTAACTCTTTTGCAGTCTTCATATTTCCTCCGTTCCGACGAAAAATATTATAAAAATAATATATATTATATTATTTTTATAATATTTTCATAACATTTTAGCATAGTATCTTTTATATTACAATAATAACATGAAAGGTGGTATATGTGTGTTCCGTGTAAAAAAAGATTTTTCCGAGTACGAAAACAAGTCGTTGCGCCTTCCTAAAGAACTGATTGTACAAGTCCAAGACATAGCAAATTCAAACAATTTATCATTTAACAGAGTAGTCATTCAATGTATTGAATATGCGCTGCAAAACATGGACGGACAATCTTAACCAGAGCCTATTTTTATAATAGGCTCAATAGCGATAGCAAGCCTACATTCATGTCTCTAAGTATAATAGAGAGCTCTTCTCTTCAAAAAGTTGCACTTTGAAAAAAATTTTTTAAAAAAATAAAAAAACAGCGGAAACACCGACTAATGCAGTGCTCCCGCCGTTCACATTCATCCTGACTTATCATGAAAAAAACTATGACTCCGATAATTTGCCCATGTTCTCCGAAATCTCTCTGATAGAGTTTGCAAAGTTTTGAACGACCTTGACATTGTGATCACTCATTTTATGCGCCTCACTGATGCTCGCGCTAATCTCCTCGCTTCCCGACGACAGTACGTTGATACTGTCCACAATGAGTCCGTTTGCATTCAGCAACTCAGACATCTTTGCTTCAACCATGTGAATATTGTCGGATAATACGTCCGCCTTATCATGAATGATACTGAATTGCTCTTGCGTACTCTTCACCAGTCTGTTTTCCTCATTGGACAACGTAACGTTCTGTTCTACTTTTGAGGTTACCAGATTCGCATCACGGCTTAGGTCGTTTAAGATTACCGCAATATTATCCGTCTCTCTCTTGGTCTGCTCCGACAGATTCCTGATCTCGTCGGCAACAACCGCAAATCCTCTTCCCGCTTCGCCTGCTCTCGCTGCCTCTATAGAGGCGTTCAGTGCCAAGAGATTCGTCTGGCTTGAAATATTGACAATCACGTCTACTACACCGCGCACTTCGTCCGACTTCGCTTTCAACGTCTCCGCTGCCGATTCCATATCCTGCACTTCCACAATTGCTGAGTCAACGGTATTCATTAACTCTTTCATCGCTTCCATACTTGCTTTCAGTGCCTCTTCAATATCATCCATATATCCGACTATCTGTGCCGTCTGCGCGTATACCTCATCAATCGTGCCCTGAATCATCTGCGTCTGATTAGTCTGCTGTGAGACAGCGTTCACCACGCTATCCATTCCGGCGGCGATATCGGCCATAGCAGAATTAACACTCTCCGTCATTCGCAGTGTCTCATTGACATCATCAACTGCTGTCTTCGTCTTTCCTTCCACATTGCCCGCTACCGTCTTTATCCTGTCGGCTGTTTTCATATTGGAATCCACAACTGCAGTCAGTTCCTTCGTAGATTCCTCAAAAAATCTCTGCAGGATTCTGATACCCGTAACAGCCGCCAATATGGTAAGCACCGTGATGATTATTTCAATCATATTGGCTTCGATCACATCATTTACATCCTCCGCTCCCGCAAAATTCATGATGACCCGTACGATGTTTGCACACCCGAACAATACGCTGGTAATCAAAACAAGCTTTCGATCCATAAGAAAAACCATAACCACCATAAGCGGCAGCATATACGGATATGCCGCACCGGATTCGGACATCCATAATATGACTACATATATAAAAGAAAAACCAATGCCTACACAGTAAGGATACTTTTCCGTTGTCCTAAACTGAAGATACATGATCAGACAGAATGCATAGACTAAAATATTGAGCACCAGCGGAGCTATACTATACACCGCCGGCAATTCCGAAAACCCCAGCTGTGATATCAGTCCGATCGTGATAAATACAGCAGTGACCGAATGCACAATAAATAACAACTTACCTGTTCTTTGCAGATGTTTCTCCTTCATACAATTCCCCTTTCCGTCTTTTACACAATCAAATCCCTAAGAAAATAGAACTACCTTTTAAAATAGGGACTTCTTAAACCGAACCATAGCTTAAGAAGTCCCATATTTACGTGCGCTAGAGGATTCGAACCCCCGACCTTTTGGTCCGTAGCCAAACGCTCTATCCAGCTGAGCTAAGCGCACTTGTTGCCGACTTGCAGTCGTATTAACAACAAAAGTTATTATATAGATTTTCCTTATAAATGTCAAGGGTCTGCGCGGAATTTTACACGGATGTGCAGTTTTTTATATCATGGCAGGAGCGGTCACAAAACCAATGCCTGAACCATCATCATTATGAAGAAAAAAACATAGTATAAAATCATACCCACGTTGACAAGCATAAGAATGTTTCTCTGCGTCGTATCAATGCCCATATACCTGTCGTTCGTCTTCAGTTTGGATATATTGAGAATCAGCAGAACAATACCCGCAATCACTATTCCATATACTATAATGACATAGAATAGCGTAATCAACATGGAAATCGGCGTCAGATGCTCAAGATCGACATATTGAAGAAATAGGCCGCCTGCCACACTGCCGATAAAGTTCACCATCATATGCAGCCCTATCGTATACTTGATATTGCCGGTTTTGACATAGATAAAGGCAAAAAAGCTCCCGATGAACCAAGCATAGAAAAACTGATTGAAATTGCCGTGGAACAGCCCAAACATCAATCCCGACATTATAACGGCAGCTCCCTGACCGTATTTGACCACTCTGTCACATATCACTTTCCGGAACAGCAGTTCCTCCAATACAGGCGCACACAACACGGTATAGATAGAAGTTATCCAAATATTGGTGTCGCCTATCATATCCTGAAGCGAATTGCTCACCGGGTCTCCCTTCAGAACACCGATGCCGTATGTGAGACCCAGACCGATCAGATTTCCCGCCATCAAAAGCGCATAGCCCATCATAAACGCTATCAAAAAATGCGGCAGATTCATTTTGCGTTTCTCAATCTTTCTCTTGTCACCGCCGTCACTCATGATCAGAAAAGCACACGGAAACCCGATCACATACTGCGACATCATGGTAACCGCCAAAAGGATATTGATATTCGATACCCACTCCGGTTTACACGTCGCTATAAAAATCTGTGCCGCAATCTGCACTCCGTTGATGACGAATGCACAAGCCAGCATCCTAAGTCCTAATTCCGAAAATTCTTTTCTGTACGCTCTTGTATCCATATTTCTTACAACCCCAATCTCACGCTTCCTGTACCCACTCTAACTCCCGTGCGGGAACCGATATATAATTGTCTGCACCTTCTCCGATTCGTAAAAAAACATTCCTGATACCCGCCTGAATGATCGTTCTGGCGCAGATTGGACATGGCTTCGCACGATGAACGGAATTATCCTCGGGATTGATGCTCGTCAGATACAGATCCGCGTCAATGGTCTGCTGCCTTGAACAATTCAGCAGCGCGTTCGCTTCCGCATGAATCGCCCGGCAGATGCCGTAACCTTCACCCTGATGCATTCCCAGTTCCATCCTCGGACATTTACCTAGATCACAACAGTTCTCAAACCCTCTGGGAGAGCCGTTGTAGCCTGTGGACACCACCACATCGTCTTTTACAATGACCGCACCGTATTTTCTCTTAAGGCAAGTGCTTCTGTATGCAAATGTCTCCGCGCAATTCAAATAAGTGTCTATCTTGGAAATTCTCTCTCCATTTTCCGGTTTAACCATGATCTTCCTCCCGGTTTATCTGACTATAAATCATTCCGACAAGAATTGTATCGCAATTCTTGTAGCCCGGACTGCTGAGTCTGGGCTTATTATACCATATTATGAACGGTAAATAAACCAAAAGAGAAGTGCCTTGTTTATGCACTTCTCTTTTTCCCATATCCGGAATACATCATTCGCACTACTTCTGATACGGGCTGTCAAACTCCGCCTCTGCCTTGGCTACCGCCTCTTCTAAGGTCAGTCCCGCGAAGAAAGGCGCATTGAGATAACGTCCGGACTTCTTATCATCGACAAAAACTCCCACGGCGATTCCCGGAATGGCACTCTCGGGCGCATTAGGCGCGTTGGGACCACCCAGATCGGTCCGACACCAGCCGGGATCGGTCAGATTGATCATAACATCCGTGCCCTCGACCTTTGAGCCCAAATCAATGGTAATCTTGTCGAGTGCTGCCTTGCTGGCGGAATATCCCGCCTGCTCCGGTTCAAGAGCAATCCCGCTGGTGGTGTTGAGGATTCTCCCAAAGCCCCGCTCAATCATTTTCGGCATGAAATGATAGCAGATCATCGCAGGCGCTATCGTGTTGATCTTAAAGCTCTCCGTATAATCTTCCACAGGAGTTTTGAAATAATCCGTGCGGTACGCAATCTGCATCCCCGCATTATTCATGACAATATCAACCTGAGTACCCCGCTTGTCAATCTCCTCAAGCATTGCCTTCACACTGTCAATATCGGAGAGTTCCGCCGCCACGGCATATGCTTCGACACCCATCGCCTTAACCTCCGCCAAAACCTTCTCCGTATGTACAATATCCCGGCTGTGCAGAATGAGATTGCACCCACGCTCCGCCATAAGCTTTGCGGTAAGATACCCTATTCCTCTTGCCGCGCCCGTAATAAGCGCCCATCTGTTTTTAACATCAACCATAATAAAATCTCCTTTCATACTACATCATTCATCTTTCAAATTACCTTTTCTGACATTATCCTCTATGATTTTCTCCGAGCACTCCCAGATTACATCGGAACCCGATTTGGTTTTGATATGCCTATTTATTACCTGAGATTTTCCGATTCCATGCTCTTTCCAATCCCTGCCGTTATTTGAGTGATTTAAGAGCAGCGGCTGAAAATTATCCATAACACGGACAAATCTGGCTTCCGGAGTTTCATTTGCTTCATATTCTTCAAACAGACTTTTCAATTCTTCACCCTGATCCTCCGGCAACATACCGAAAAGCCGCCTTGCCGCCTTAGCTTCACGCGCATCCTGGGTTTCAAGTCCTTTGGCATCGAATGCATATGTGTCCCCCGCGTCAATCTCCACAATATCATGGATCAGAGCCATCAGCATGGCTTTTGCCATGTCAAATTCTTCATTGGCATATTCCTTTAACAGATAAATCATGATTGCCATATGCCAGGCATGCTCGGCGTCATTTTCCCGTCTTCCGTTCCCGGTCAGATGTGTCTGGCGTAAAATATTCTTCTCCTTATCCGCCTCCAAGATAAAATCAATCTGCTTTCTCAGACGTTCATTTTCCATAGTATGTATCCTCCTCAAAGACCGACTCGCCAGCAGACTCTCCGCTTAATAATTCGGAATATACTCTACAGTTCAACATCAACCCGATATTCTTCATCAATGAAAATACATTCTACACCGTACCTCATGCACCGCTCCAGCATTCGGGCATTGTCCCTCTTCGCCTCATCTATAGTCCACCCCGCATCATCTCCCCGGTCTTCGATGACACTGGCGAACTTACTGATATGATCGAAATGTTCTTCAATATATTTTTCGCTCATAACCAGACAATAAAATCTGATCTCCCGCAAATATTCCTCGTCGAAATCTTTCGCCCAATCAAAAGGGATATAACATCCCTCCACAACAAGATTTTGCTTGTTTTCAACGGCGGTTTTAACTATTTCGCGCACAATCGGCCACAAATAGTCCGTCATATCCCTGTCATCGCTCACAGGTGTAAGTGACGTATTCCCGCTGCGAATAAGACCCATTTTCAAGTGATCCATGGAGAGATACGGATATTTATACTTCTCTAGGAGTTTCTGTGCAAGGTTTGTCTTTCCTGTATGCGATGCGCCTGTAATTAGAACTATCATTTCTCCTCCAATGTTTATTCAGTAAACAGCTTGATGCCGGAAAACATATTGTGCAGCTTATGCTCATCAAACGGCAGATACTCGGCGATAGTCAGACCGACTACATCCGAATCGGCAGTGATACATTTCAGCACATCTGTCAGTTTCTCAATCGTCATCTTACCGCTGCCGCTTCCGTCTCCGACCAAATCCTTGTTTGCAAAGTAGGTGGAATGGAACATCCCTGCATCCAACACATCAATATCAAGATGAACAAGGATGTGCTCGAAGCGGTTCATGAATGCCCGAATCTCATCGTTCGACACAAATTCCTCAGTCTGAATCTTAAATTCAACACCTATATCTTCCAAAAACTTCCGCTGATAATCGTGTAGTCCCTGCAGACCAACATACAGAATTTCATCTGCATTAAATTTGCTGTTCTTCATCAAATCGGACAGAGAACTGTCCCCATATCCCATAAGCGACCCTAAGACCATTGCGTGGGCATTGGGATAGTTATCTTTCACAGTCGATACGTCGGGATGAGCATCTATCCAGATAATTCCCGTATTTTCATACAGTCCGTGCAGATAATCAAAGGGAGCTTGCGAAACCACGCAGTTTCCGCCGATGGTAATAATTCTGTCCGGCTTTGCTTCTTCAATCACGCGCATTGCACCTTTGATTCCGGCAATCACTTCGTCTTTTGCATAGATTCCATCCGTCACACTGCGTTCTTTACCGTCCGGCGGAGCAATCTCCACCTTGAGTATGGGCTGCTTCTCGTTCTCCGGAAGAATGTGTGCCAGCAAATTCGCCCCAAAATAATATGTTTCCAGACCTCCGCTTACATAGTCAGGATAGAGTAATCTGATTGTTTTCATATAATGAGCTCCTCGCATACTAAATTTCAATTTGTATGTTAATTTAAATTATAGCATAGTACTCAACCGTTCTTCAAACCTTAAAGAAAGAGAAGTGCCGTGTTATGCACTTCTCTTAGTTTTGCTCACATCTTATTTTGAGATCGGTACCTCAACTTTATCGTTATCATACGAAGTTAAAACGATCAGTGCCGCCACCTCGTCAACATCTATCACCCTGTCATAACCTGCCATATGATACGCACTGGTTCTGGTACTATCCGTATATCCGATTCTGCCGCCTTCAGTTAAATATGGAATCCTTGTTCCGTCTTTCAATACAACTCCCTTCACTTCGGGAATACCCGGTTCATCTTCGCTTATCTCCGGGACCTTGATAACAGAATAATGAACTTCCATGGAAACGGGCGAGATACTGATGCTATCCATCACAAAGCCGGTTCCCTCTACTCTCTGTCCCACCTCAAAATCTCTGGCTGAGCTCACGGCAGGAAGAACCATTTCAAAATTCCAGCTCCCTTCTACTGCCGGAGTAAACTTTCCTTTTGAGAAAACTCCCAGATTCTTGAAATTTACGTGGATTGTCTTGCCAAGCAGCGAATCGTTTAGATCCACAATGCCGGCCTGTATAATATATTCCATGTCTCCATTGCTGTCGATATAGTAGCTGATAATGCTCCCGTCTTCATTAAATTCCAGCGGAGAACCGTCTTCGTACACCGGGTGTCCATTTTCATCCGGGATAATTCCGTCATACATGGTTCCTCCATACATATTGATCCATGAACCGTCATCCTCCGGATCATCTCCCTGATATACATCTACCATATCAAATCCCGGCTCCGCCCCATCTGCCACACTGTAACCGGAAATCCTAAATGACATATATGCAAATCTGTCATCCACAATGACTGTTTCAGGCGCTACCGTAATCCCATGATCTGTCACGGCTAGTGACGGGTACTCCGGATCCTCCCTATACACTTTTGCTATGCCATTTTCTGTAAGTTCCCGCTGTTTCGTATCAGACGCCTGAAGATTCCCGTTCATTCCTCTTCCCCAATAATGACGAATCGCTGCAACAGCGCTTATACTGCTAACAGCCAGTATACAGACACCTGCAATGGCAGCAGCTTGCGTTTTCATTTTTTTCCTGCCTTTAATATTAGTTTTTTTCATATAACCACTGTCCTCCTGTTTGATCATTTCAAAGGCATGGTTTGTCTTGTTCAACACAATTTCCGACAATTCTATTTCTTCAGGAAATATATTTTTTCTGTCTGACATTTCAATCCTCCTAACAATCGCGGTAATACGCTTCCAGTTGTTTTCTTCCCCTTGCAAGCCTGGTCTTAACTGTATTTAGTGGTAATGACAACATTTCTGCAATTTCTCTGACCTTGAACCCCTGACTGTAATACAATACCATTGGCAATCGGTAACGGTCATCTACAGAAGCGTATGCCTCCTTCAATTCAAGATTATAATCATCACACTTTGACGGTTCCTCATAAAGTTCTATATTTCCGTGAATCGGATTAGCCCTTATGATGTCATAGCAATGATTAATGAGTATCCTTGTCAACCACGTTTTAAAATACTCTGCTTTTTTAAGTGTTTGTAACTTTTCCCAACAAGTAAGAATCGTATCCTGAAGAGCATCCGCAGCATCCTCCTCATTCATTAGAATTGCTATGGCAGTTCTGTACATATCTTTCATATACAGCTGCATTAATTCGGTAAATGCGTCTTTATCATGCCTCTGCGCCTTCTTTACCAAAAACTTGGTTGCACTGCTTTCCATTGACTTTCTCCTACGCGCGTATGGTCATAAAACAAATAAAGCGTCCTTTATTTCGTTTTACATCCATTAGACGTCAAACAATTTCTTTTGGTTTCAAGAACGCTTCAAAATTATATACTATTATAAAACAAAAAAGCAGTTTACTTTCCTGTGGAAAATAAACTGCTTTTATTTTATCTTAATGACTTAAAGCGTAAATTTACTTACGTTTCCTTCCAGAGAATCACTGATGTCTCCAAGTTCTCCGACTGCATTGTTACAATCATTCACAAGCTCGGAGAGATGTGCCATGGTTGCAGATGTTTCCTCAGCGGATGCCGCATTTTCTTCGGAGATGGCTGCCAGATCACCCAGATCGTCAAATACCTTATTCTTCGCCTGATCGATGCTGTCTATCTCTTTCGCGATGCCATCCACAGCGCTTGTTACATTGGTAATCTCTGACCTCAAATGAGCAAACGCATCTTGAGTCTGATTCAATTTATCATGCTGGATATGAATGTCATCCATAACGACATTCATTGCATCTACACTGTTATTTGAATTCTCAATCAGCTTCCGCACAATCCCTTCTATCTGATCTGCCGACTGTCTTGACTGCTCAGCCAATTGTCTTACTTCATCCGCAACGATCGCGAACCCTCTTCCCTGCTCTCCTGCTCTTGCCGCTTCGATTGATGCGTTCAGTGACAGGAGGTTTGTCTGATCGGCGATGCTTGAAATAAAGTTAACCACACTCTGTATTTCCATTGCGGACTGGTTTGTGTCATTGGTCTGCCGCTGCACGTTTTCGATGGATTCTCTCGTGTTGTTACTGATCGAAACAAGTGAATCAAGCGTCTCACTCACCTCACGATTGGTAGTTTCCATCTCTCCGGTAATCTGCTTCAACGTTCCGATATTCTCAGAGGATTTCTCCACCGCATGCCCCATTTCATTCATCTGTTCGGCAACGTCCTGGGTTGCAGTCGCCTGCGTTGTAGCAGTTGTAGCAACTTCTTCCACCGCATTATTGATCTCGCCGATTGCATCATTAATTTCCGCGAAATTCTCTCTGATATTGTTTGAAAAGTGCGTCAAGGTATTGGAGGAACCATGCAGATTGTGTACAATATCAATAAATTCATGCACCAGTGAATTGATAGATCTTGCAATATTACCTACTTCATCCCCTCTGGTGACAAGCTTCTCACTGACGGTAAAGTTCAACTGTCCGTCTGCTACCTTATCAAGATCGGTAATAGATGACTTGATACTCCGCACAATGCCCTGAGCAATCAAAACGGATATAATCAGGCCGACAAGCGCAATTATCACCATAAAGATTGCCGTGGATCTCAGTCTTGATTCATAAATTACACGTGCACTTGACGCGGAGATACCGGTACACATAGTCACATCGTTTCCGTTGCCATAATCCGCTATCAAATAATACACAGCATAATATGGCTCACCTTCTACCACTACATTATTTGAGAAAAAGAATTTATCTACCTTGAGCTGCTGGTGAGTCTCGTCCGCCATCACTGTTCCCACAGCTCTGTTTCCGTTCTGATCGCGAACAGTCGTAGCTCTTCTGGTCGTACCATAGAAAATCGCAACGTCTATTCCGGTTTCCTGATGGAAGGTATCAATGACTGAGTTGTCCTCTGTCAGATTCAAAGAACCGAGGTATATATCATCACCCTCCATGTGGAACGTGTCCGTACTCACGAGGTCAAACATCTGCGCGAGCGAATGATCGGCTATCAATAACCGTTGCTCCAGCATCTGCTCCGCCATCAGATTGCCGACATTCCGAATCGCCAGTACGGAAAATAGCACCAGGACTACAATCGGCAATGCCACGCACAACAAAATTTTCGTAGTTAAGTTAAGTTTGATTTTACCCATTATTAAGAATTCACCTTTCCGCGATAGACATCGACAGGCTCATGGAATCAACATCCAAATCGTTCGGCCTATCACTTTTTATTTTCTGGTATACTACTCCCGCTGTAACCGATCAGCACCGGTTCAGCAGATATTAATTTAGCCATCCAAGCACTGCGGATGACTCGTTGATATGTACTTTCCTATTAGCTAACACTACCCCCTTAGTCTCACACTTTTATCCTATCTCATTAGATTCTATTAATCAATATACCAATATTATAATCTAATTTCTCGGAGTATACAAGAAAATTAATAACTATTTATTGCTCACGGGAACGTAATCGGGATAGACGGGAAGAAACAAAAGCAGGATTAAGATCCTGTCAACACAGATATGGTAATTTATTGAATTATAGATTGCATAAAGTTGTCGTGTGATTTAAAATATAACTATGAAATTGTCACACAATAAATACTATCATAAAAGGAGGTCTGCTTATGCAAGAGCCAATTAAAATTCCATGTAAAATTAATTCCAATGTGGTTTTGAATGCTATACCGGGGCACTTTGTTACGCCCAATTCCCATGTCAATTATTTCCTGGATATGACTAATCTGAAGTATACACTTGAAGAGGCTTCTGCAACGGCCAAGGCTCTCAGTGAACAGATTACTGTTACTACAGTCGTGGACACCATTGTGTGCATCGACGGATGTGAGATTATCGGGGCATTTCTGGCACAGGATTTGACCAAGGCGGGAACTTACTCCATGAATTCCCGCAGTACCATCCATATTATCACGCCGGAATATACGAATTCCAATCAACTTATGTTCCGGGAAAATTTTGTTCCCATGATTAAAGATAAAAATGTGCTTCTGCTTTTGAGCTCTGCGACAACAGGTAAGACCATTTTGAAGGCTGCGCAGATTCTCGGTTATTATGGCGCAACCATCAGCGGTATCAGCGCAGTATTCAGTGCCGCCAATAGTGTAATGGGTATTCCCATCAATTCACTTTTCAGTACTTCCGACATTGCGGATTACAAGACATATGCGCCGGAGGACTGTGCACTTTGCAAAGAGGGCGTTAGTGTAGATGCCCTTGCTAACGGCTTTGGATATTCAAGGATTAATTGATATTCTTTTATTTGTAACATGTTCAACAATGTACACTCTCAGAAAGCGGATAGCACGCCCTTCTTTTTTGGTATGCTATCCGCTTTCTCGTTTAATATCCATGAGCCGAAATCAATTTAGCTAAAGAAAACACTATATTCCATAAGTACATATTTTCCTCGTCTATTATTCCCATAATTCCACCGGAGTAGGAATGTATGCCTATAGGAATACATAATGCAAATATAATTGTTACTAAACCAAATAACCATTTTACTTTTATTTTATTATTCTTATTGAATGTCGTAATTATGGTTAATATTATAATTATAGCAATAATAAAGCAATTAATAATTGATAATGATACATCACCTTGAAATCCGTCTCTTATTCCTTTATTTGCATCATTATATGAATAAATAAGCAGCTTCGCAGAAAAACCTTTTGTAAAAACCAAAATTAAACTTAATATCATAACTATTACATAAAACATTTTAAATCTTTTCATATCTATCGCCTCTCTAAATTCCGCTATGTAGGTCATCCTAAAGTATAGCATGACTTTTCATCGTTCATCAAATCCCTAAAAATATGTTTCATCTTGAACCTGATACATACATTTTATACAAAAAAAGAAGTGCCGTATTCATGCACTTCTCTTATGCCGGCGACCGGAATCGAACCGGTACGGGAGATTAGTCCCGCAGGATTTTAAGTCCTGTGCGTCTGCCAGTTCCGCCACGCCGGCAGATTATAAAACGAATAAATCCGCCCTATTATCAAGTGGGACCTATAGGGCTCGAACCTATGACCCTCTGCTTGTAAGGCAGATGCTCTCCCAGCTGAGCTAAGATCCCAGAAGTAAATCTCTTCGAGATGTGGCTGCCTCTGCAGACACTTCTCATACGACCCGGATGGGACTCGAACCCACGACCTCCGCCGTGACAGGGCGGCGCTCTAACCAACTGAGCCACCGGGCCATCTTTATCGGGTCATTATGCCCTCAAAACCGAACCTGAATGAACCTCCGATACAATGAACATCTTCGTTTTGGTTAAGCCCTCGACCGATTAGTACTCATCAGCTCAACACATTGC
>JAFLTD010000339.1 GCA_022510625.1 Lachnospiraceae bacterium | reverse complement strand
GAGAGATGTTATTAAAAAAGTTTTAGAGCAAAACACGGCAGACGGAATTTTGAAAATACCAAAGGAATATGGGATGTTTGTTTGCAGTTAAATTTCAATTTGTTGTGAAATGCTATGAAGAATGAGACGGTTTTTCCAAAAAGAAAGTCATTTAGGTAAAATTATTTTAAGGAGGTATATGTATGAATCACATTTATACGAGAGTCAGTATCAGAAAATATCAGGACAGACCCGTAGAAAAAGAAAAAACAATGGCGATTCTCAGAGCTGCGATGCAGGCTCCTTCGGCCGCGAATCAGCAGCCATGGGAATTTTATGTTGTGACCAACAAAGAGAAACTCAAGGCGCTCTCCGAAGTTCATCCTTATGCCGGCATGACGAAAGATGCTCCTGTCGCAATCGTGGCAGCATACAGAAAAGAATGTATCTTGCCGGACTATGCACAGATCGATCTTTCAATCGCTATGGAAAATCTCTGGCTGGAGACGGATGCGCAGGGACTTGGCGGCGTGTGGCTCGGAATAGCACCTCAGGAAGAACGGATGAAGTCGGTTGAGGAGATTCTTAATATCCCGGATACTATGAGAGCGTTTGCAATATTCCCTTATGGATATCCGGCAGAGGAAAGAACACAGCAGGACAGATTTGACGAGAGCCGTATTCACTATGTGGAATGATTTAATTGCTGTTATCACAAAGAAATAGGGCTTGAATTGCGACTTTGATATTGGACGGTGAAAATCATGATTAAAATAGCAATGCTCGTAGCACTGATCGGACACATATTATGCGGCGTATCAGATTGTCTGCTTTCCTATTCCAAAAGTGGTCGTCTGAACCTAAAAGAGATAACCGACCCCGATAAGATGTCGAAGATGTTTGAGGATATGCCGCTGTCGTTCCCGTTAGCGTCTATGCTGCTTGGGACGGCGGCAATCACGATGTTTGGCTTCGGATATTTCGCATTATCCGATTGGATGAGTGTTTTTTCAAAAACAGCTTCCAATATAATGTTTATTTCATCGGTTATATTTCTTA
>JAFLTD010000338.1 GCA_022510625.1 Lachnospiraceae bacterium | reverse complement strand
TGCCCTAAGACAGCGCAGCAGCGCTAAAATGGCCCTTCAGGAGCAGGCCAGCCGGATGCAGCAGGAGAAATTGAACGCTCAGCTGGAGGAGGCCAACAAGGCCAAGAGTTATTTCCTCTCCAACATGTCCCATGAGATTCGGACACCGATCAATGCGGTGCTGGGCATGAATGAGATGATACTTCGGGAATGCACGGATGAATCTATCCTCTCTTACGCGGACAATATTCAGAGTTCCGGCAAAACCCTTTTGTTCCTGATCAACGACATTCTGGACATGTCGAAGATTGAATCCGGTAAGATGGAAATCGTACCGACCGAGTACGAGACGGCGGATATGATCATAGATCTGTGGAATGTCATCTATCTGCGAGCTCAGGAAAAGGGCCTGAATGTCAATTTTATCCTAGATGAAAAGCTGCCGCGGACGCTCTTGGGAGATGATGTGAGGATTAAGCAGATTGTCACAAATCTGCTTACCAACGCAGTCAAATATACCTCTAAAGGCGGCGTAGAACTGCGCGCGGGCTACAGTATGATAGGAGAGAAAATGATGGATCTCATCATATCCGTGAAGGACACGGGTATGGGAATCCGTCAGGAGGATATGGGGAGGCTGTTTGAGAGTTTCCGGAGAATAGACGAAAGGAAAAACCGGAATATTGAAGGAACCGGTTTGGGAATGAATATAGTCATGTCACTGCTTGAACTGATGGGCGGCGACATAGAGGTCGACAGCGAATATCAGAAAGGCTCCACATTTACGGTCACGATACCGCAGAGAATCGTTTCGGATGAGGGTATAGGTGATTTTGAGTCCGTCATGGGTAAACAGAGATCCGGGGCGGAGAAGAATTGGAAAAGTTTCGTAGCGCCTAAAGCCAATATACTTGTGGTGGACGATAACACGATGAATCTTGGCGTATTTCAGGCGCTGTTAAAGCGGACTAAGATGAATATTGTCACGGCGGATTCCGGTAGGAAATGTCTGGAACTTGTGAAAGAACAGTCCTTTAATATCATTTTTATGGATCATATGATGCCGGAGATGGACGGAATTGAGACACTGCA
>JAFLTD010000337.1 GCA_022510625.1 Lachnospiraceae bacterium | reverse complement strand
CGCCGGATATGACCGGGCTGGCCCGGTGTTTTTCAAGGTGCGAGGAGAAGCAAGCAGTTTTGCCCCTCTGATTGTCATTGGGGACTTTTTTCGCATTTACAACCAAAATCTTTAATTCGTTCAAAATTTTTCTTTTGCGCTTGTGGATCGCTTGTTGCGAAATTCCAACTTCCTTTGCCAATTTGCACTCAGTTTTCGTGTGACGGGCAAGATATAGCGAATAAATCAGATAAAAACTTTGATGATCCAAATGGCGGAGCGCGGCTATGAGCGCATTCCGCCGAATGCTTGCGATGGCACCATGTTCTACGTCAACGGCAGGGTCGGGGATCATTCCTTCTCCATCCTTGCCATCTTGGGCAAGGTCGCTGTACAGAGAGACGGTGTTCCATCCATTTTCAAATTGACGTAAGTACCCGTAATGCTCCTCCTCACTAAGCCACTCGTTGTATTGATCCCTTGGGGCCTCGATCACTAAGTCATCCCAGATGATGAAATACCGCCTTTTACCTTCGGGTGAGCTGATAAATTGATAGAACTCTCTGCCGGTCATCATGATCCAATCGCTGTTGGGGCTTTGATCATACGGTTCCGCTTTTCTGAGATATTGCCTTGCCATAGGGCAGCCTCCTGTTCTTCTGAAATTGGGGTAAAATCCTTGATTTCAGAAGCCGGAGGAGCGCGAGGTGAATATGGTCGCACGGATGCGGTCGATACGTCAGCACACAGGGATATGCGCAGTTCCGGGTTCCTGTGCCGAAAGCAAAAGATTCCCGGCTGGATCGGGTCGTTACAAAATGTGTTGCCCTTTTTGCGGCGAAAACGCTTATTTTTTGTCGAATGAAAAAAGAGAGCCGCCCCATTATTTGGAGCGGCCTCCTCAATGAAGAATACTTTCCCACGCTTTCTCAGTGATGCAGTGGCTTTCGGATTTATTACAAGGCTGGGACTGTTCGACAAAAGGCTATCTGTTTCCCTATTTTTCGCACTATAAATAAGAAACGCCGCTGCCCTTTTATTAAGGACAACGGCATTTCTGGCTTTTCCTGGCATTTTTATTCGGGTCATACAGGGCT
>JAFLTD010000336.1 GCA_022510625.1 Lachnospiraceae bacterium | reverse complement strand
GAAACCCTCCTTGATAGAGTACATCATGATGCTCGATGGAAAGAGACTCGCCTTGCCTCTCGTCCTCTTGTGAGAGTCTGCAATAGAGCGCCGTGATTTTTGCCCCTGACATGTCTTTGTCCTCCTTTGTTGTCGGGGCATCTGTCAGTACAGGATTGGTCGTATTCAGTATATCATCATTCAGCCTGTTTGTCATCGTTCATTTCCTCCTGATCTTCATTTTCCGCTGAGATTTCTTCCGCGAATTGTCTTGCCATAATGCGTTCCAGCTTTTTGATGAAAGGTTGATTGCCTTCGTAGCTTCCTGTCACGGTGTAGATCGTTCCATGGATAACCTCTTGGATCGGTATCTCGGGAAGCCAGAAAGCGGAGATATTGTGGGCTGTCATATGCCCATCTGCTCCCAAGAATATGTTTTGTCTTTGCTGCTTTTCAGCCATTATCGTTCCTTCCGTTTCAATATTCGTTTCAGTATTCATGTCAGTATTCATAGTTACAATTTCCTTTCTTGATTTGTTGTTCGTGATGCGGAACACGATCACGCTGGGCAGTCTGCTGTATATCCCGATGAACATTTAGCAGCTCTTTCACTTTCTGACTGGATGCTTCATATTTCTGATACAGCGTGTTCTTCTGACGGATCAGACTTTCGATTTCTTCCTGCACTTGCTTGGCAGAGGGCAAGCGGGTTAAACCATGATCTTTGAAATATCGGATCGCTGATTCGACATGAACGATTTTCGTGCGGTGCGTCTCATAAAACTCATTGCGTTTCTTCTCCCTGCGGATACTCTGCCATTCGTTGTACGTTTCCCGATATGCCCGGTAATGCTGAATATGATCTCGCAGCGTTGTCTTTTCCTCAATATGATCTGTAAGTGCGTTTATCTCATGTACCAGATCGGATGCTTTGCTCGCTGTATCTGAGTATGTCGCTTCCCATTCATCTTTCGACTGAAAACCATGTTTAGCATACGGAGACAATGGCTCCGATGTTTGTTCTCGTTTTGCAGCAATGGGCTGATTGCTAAGAGAGATGGGTGCCATGATCAGCATATCAGGCTTTTGCAAAACTGGCGTA
>JAFLTD010000335.1 GCA_022510625.1 Lachnospiraceae bacterium | reverse complement strand
TGGTCAGATGTTCTGCCGAGTTTTCTGTATTTTGCCATAATAGGCTCCTTTCTCATCGGGGAGTTCTCTCCCGCATCATGGTGTACATCCGGCCACGCTCTTTGGGCTTACTTACCGAATGCGTTGACAGTTCCATTCATGAGCAGACGTGCCGGCGCTCTTTGGGCTTATCCCACACGTCATTCATAATTTAGGCTTCGTCGCTCGGATTCAGCTGTAAGCCTAACTCTTTTAACTTCGCTAAAACTTCCTCTAAAGACTTGCGACCAAGGTTACGAACCTTCATCATATCCTCGGAGGTCTTATTGGTCAGTTCCTCCACGGTATTGATACCGGCTCTCTTTAAGCAGTTATAGGAACGAACAGATAACTCCAATTCGTCGATGCTCATTTCCAATACTTTCTCTTTCTCATCGTCTTCCTTCTCAACCATGACTTCTGCAGTCTTGGCATTCTCGGACAGATCAATGAAGAGACTTAAATGCTCACTCAATACTTTAGCAGCCAAACTAACCGCCTCATCGGGAACCAGAGTACCGTTAGTAAATACATCCAAGGTCAGTTTATCAAAATCGGTAATCTGTCCGACACGTGTATTCTCCACGGTTACATTGACTCTCTCAACCGGAGTATAGATCGAATCTATTGCAATCACGCCGATCGGAAGATCCTCCGGTTTATTGCGGTCAGAGCTTACATATCCTCTGCCTCTTGTGATCGTCAATTCAATATATAATTTAGTATCCTTGCCGCTCAATGTGGCAATGACTAAATCCGGGTTTAAAATCTCAATGTCCTGGTCAACCTGAATATCGGATGCTCTGACAATGCCCTCGCCTTCATACTCAATGTATGCAGTCTTAGGTTCATTGGTATCGCTGCTATTCTTGATTGCAAGACTCTTGATGTTCATGATAATCTCCGTAACATCTTCCTTGACACCGGGAATAGAGCTGAACTCATGCAAAACACCCTCAATCTTAACTTGGCTGACTGCTGCACCCGGCAAAGAAGAAAGCATAATTCTTCTGAGAGAATTACCAAGGGTAATACCGTAGCCTCTCTCTAACGGTTCAACTACAA
>JAFLTD010000334.1 GCA_022510625.1 Lachnospiraceae bacterium | reverse complement strand
ACCGTTAACGAAATTTTAGATTACAGCACCTTCGGGGATTGGGATATCGACAGACGTGCGGTTGAGTCATACGAGCCTGCCTTTTTTAGTAGAGATAATACACTAAAAAGGCTGTATATTAAGGCGTACAAGGTATATCAACTTGTCGGCAACGAGAATAAATCGGCAGCGTGCCTGTTCGAATTAATTTACGATATTTTCATAATATTGAACCACAGGTTGAATCTCAAAACCTCTTATCAGCTGGATATTAAGGGCAGGGAAAATATTTTTGCCGTACTTAAAAAGGCATTAAAAGGTTACGGTATAGAAATTTCGGAAAAGTTCAAGAAGGACTACATAATTTCTATGCTGGACAGAAAGGTGGCGTTAATCGAGGAGAGCGCAAGATTCCCCATATTAGAGCAACTAGGTGACGCAATCTACGGTTTTGCCGTTGCCGAATTGCTGTTCTATAACCCCGAAAGCGACGGTTATGTTAATAGCGATTTCAAAGCGTATATTTCTGCATACTCGCAGGTAAAGGTTGCAGTTAAGCTTGGAATCGATAAACTGTACTATTCGTCGGACACTTGCAATAGAAAATATGACTACGAGTCACTTTTGGCTCGGTCCGAGCCCTACCCCTTGAAGACGGCGGAGTGGAAACAAGCTCATTCCGAAAAGAGAAAGTATCTTGCCGACTCGCTGGAGATGCTTATTGCGGTGCTTTGCAAAGACTGTGGATACCGTACGGCAATCGACTTTGCGAAGAGACTGATACGTGAGACTTTCCCCAAAGAATTTCCCGAAGAGGTGCGCTGGGATACGGCGAAAGATAGGGGGCTTCGCGAATACTGGGCGCGCGTCCTTCCTGCGCCGTATGCAGAGTTCAATAAATTTACCGAAATGATGTGGGACGCATACATGAAGTTCATGGGCGTATATTCCATTGGTACGGACGATCTAATGAAGAGAGTTGCCCTTGCTCATTTCCCTTATTCCGATGCATTTATGCTTTCCAACCCCAACGAGAGGTATATAGCCTTCTATGAATATCTTCATAACGGGATAGATTATGCAATCAAGGTTTATAGCGCAAGGATTGCCGAAGAATTTAATAAGCG
>JAFLTD010000333.1 GCA_022510625.1 Lachnospiraceae bacterium | reverse complement strand
GCCAGGAGCGACACCCTGCAAGCCTGGACCTCTGTGCCGCCACCGGAGTCCTCTTAAAACCAGAGGACGGCATTACGCCGGTACCGGTCATCTTAACAGACACGGTACCACCTGGTGCGGTCGGGCTTGTGATAGGCCGAGCAGCCTTGAGCTCTCAAGGTTTTATTGTAACACCTGGAATTTTACATCCGGAAGCTAGCTCCTTTTCAGTGCTGTGCTCAGTCGCACGAGGTGCTTTTGCTGTCGCGCCAGGTGATCCTATAGCCCAACTCATATTTTTACCAGCTTTAATTAGTGCAGATAAGACTGTCCAGACCCAAGTAGAGGTTCCTTATATAAATTTAATGATGGATATGGTCGATAGACCCATGCTTGAGTTGCAAATAGAGAATAGACCGTTTATGGGACTTTTAGACACAGGAGCTGATAAGAGCATCATAACCTCCAAGTATTGGCCGCGTGATTGGCCTTTGATTCAAACTTCTCACAGCCTACGCGGTCTGGGGTTTGAACAAGCTCCATCCCAAAGTGCCAGAGCCCTACAGTGGAAGGATAAGGAAGGCAATTGCGGGACAGTCACACCCTATGTCCTGAACCTACCGGTTTGCCTTTGGGGAAGAGATATTCTTCAACAGATGGGGATACGACTAGTCTCCAATGCCTCCGGTTATTCTGAAGTCTCTCAAAAGTTGATGGATAAAATGGGCTATATTCAAGGAAAGGGTTTAGGTAAACAGAGTCAAGGTATTGTCCAGCCAATTGAACCCCGGGGAAATCCAGGCCGTAAAGGTCTGGGTTTTTAGTAGCGGCCATTGGCACGCAGCTGCCCATACCTTGGAAAACAGCAGAGCCGGTTTGGGTTCCCCAATGGCCGCTTTCTCTTGAAAAATGCCAAGCTGCTCAACAATTAGTTCAGGAACAGCTACATTTGGGACATCTGGAGCCCTCTGTTTCTCCTTGGAATACTCCTATCTTTGTTATCAGAAAGAAATCAGGAAAGTGGCGCCTCCTACATGATTTAAGAGCTGTAAATGCACAGATGCAGTGCTTTGGTCCCGTTCAACGTGGCCTTCCAGTTTTGTCATCCCTCCCTAAGCAATGGCCGTTATTAGTG
>JAFLTD010000332.1 GCA_022510625.1 Lachnospiraceae bacterium | reverse complement strand
TAGGTGCTGAAAAATTGTGAATGCTCTTTAAGCTCCCTGACAGCATCATCTGCATTTCCAAGGACATGATCTATAATCTCCTTGATCTTATCCAACACATGCTGCCTGTCAAAACTGCTGTATCGGCACAGATAGGTCAGGTAAGTTACTCTGGTTGTAATCAGGGCGGTAAATCGCTCATTACCGTTATATTCTTCATGAAGCTGGGAGCATTCTTCTATTTTCGCGAGCAGCTCCTCCACGGTGAGTTTTCCCAGATAATACTCTGTCTCGAGTGTTACGAGTTTGACGGAGATCGCGTCGATAAATAAGCTATGAACGTCCTCAGAGACAAGAACATCTTCCAACTCCCCCAAGAACTCCTCCATCAGTGGAGCTTCTTTTGCAAGATCGATGGGTGGTTTTTCGAGAATGATCCCGCTTTTTTGGGCATCTTCCATCTTTTGGCAGGCTAACACCGCATTTGACAGCGCAAAGTATTTAAACGTATAATAATCATGCTTCATCCATAGTTCATCTATCGCCTTTTGATAGATTTCTTCAAAGGTTTCCCGTACCTCTCTGTATTTCCTTAATGCGAAGGTAGGATCCTTCCGGTTACATGCGCATGTGATAAAGCAACGGATCAGCGCGCGTTTTCTTTGATTCGAAAGTTTGTCGAAATTATCTAGGTACTGCTGTGCCATGAGGGAGTACGGAGGACTCTCCTGATCGTCCATGTGGTCTGTCAGCATAGAGTCGAAAATACCGCAGAGACACAGCATCCGGATAGTCTGCTCCAGATCCTGCCCATCCTGGTAATATTTCAACAACAGCCTGGATATCCGCAGTGAGATGGAAGGATCCAGAAAATCCCCGTCCAGAATGAGCAGGTCCAAAAAATCAGTCAACATGACTACAGACTCCTCGTCCAGCAGATCAGGAGCCTTCTCATATTTTGCGATATATTCCTTGACAATAGCGTTAGCCTCATTGTAAACCTGTTTTTTCTCATAGGAGATGTTCATCAGCTTTTTGATAAGACTTTTCTCTGTCTCCTCCTGGTCAATGTTTACTGTATTCAGTTCCCTGTAGTGCTCCATCAGAGTCTTGTAGTTCCTGTAATCCATTTTGTCTCCTCCC
>JAFLTD010000331.1 GCA_022510625.1 Lachnospiraceae bacterium | reverse complement strand
AAAGGACATTCCTTTTCGGCGAAAACCGACATTTTCAAACTGGCGTTGACACCCGATGTCATCCAACCACTTATAAAAGCCGGTTATAACCGTGATGTACTTTTCAAGCGTTGAGCTGCTCACTGTCGACTGAAGCGACAACACGGTATTCTCTTTCAGATCTCCAAAGATCAGGGAATGCAGAAATTGCCGCACATGGTGGTTTGTCGCCTCCCGGAAGGATACACCATGCTCATCAAGCCAGTTTAGAAAAACTGCCATCTTTTTGGCATACTCTTGCCCGGTACTTGCTTTCCGGATACTTTTCAGTTCAAGCCATTGATTCACAGGGAAAAGTGGTATACAGTTATCAGTAACCATATACCTCACCCATTGGTTTCCCGCATCTGTTTCAAACCGGAATTTTACAGCGCGAAACCGTTTTTCACAATTTTCCATTGCTTATTCGCTCCTTTGCAATAATATAGGCAATCAATGCACTGTGATTATTGTAAAGAAGGAAAGGGGCAATTACCATGGTACAGAATCGGATGTTTTCCGGAGGCGAATGTCCATGATAGAACCCACTAAAATCCACACAGTTGCAGCAAAACTTGAAAAGGAAAATCAGCGTTTTCGGAGATTTCTCAAAACTCATGCGGATGCCGACGAGTTGGATCGGCAATTTCTTGCATTGCATAATGAACTATTTGCCAAGTATGACTGCTGTAAATGCCGCAACTGCTGCAAGGCATATAACACCACGTTACAGGATGATGAAATCGGGGCGATTGCGGCATCCCTCAACCTAACCGCACAAGACTTTAGGGAGAGATACCTTGATGCTGGAATAGGTGTACATGAACTTGAGGCACCATGTTGTTTTCTTGGCGAGGATGGGAAATGCGCGGTCGAGGAGTGCAAACCGGCAGAATGTAGAGATTTTCCTTACACGGACAAGCCTGAAAGGCTGTACAGTTTGCTCAACACAGTATCCTTTGCGGAAGAATGCCCCGTAGTTTTTGAAATCCTTGAACGACTCAAAGATATTTATGGGTTCAATAGATAACATATGGATGAGGGATGACCAGTATGGGCCCGGCAGAAAAAGTTGTGTAAAAGCAGACAAGCGACAGTCAAAGGAACGG
>JAFLTD010000330.1 GCA_022510625.1 Lachnospiraceae bacterium | reverse complement strand
TCCATAGTCAAGTCCAGGCGGTCACATAGGTACAGCGTTGTAAACCCATCAGAAACAGTTCCAGTTGTCCTTGCATTAAAAATTAGTCGTTTGGCTGTTTCTACAGCTCCATACTTTGCAAGCATCTGATTAAACCGGGTAGGATTGTATTTGCATTCCTTTTTCGCCCTACGCATCTTATCTTCAAGTTCTAATTTGAGTTGATGTTCCAAATCGGCCATAATAGTGCTCCCTCTCTAATCTCTAAATCATTTGGATTGGCATTGTGTACATTTGAATATATAGGGGGGTGCTTACCATTGCGTTGTCCCGCAGCATAATGACCCTAAAACTTATTTTTTAACATTCCTCGAATAAAGCCAATAAAGACGCCTAAGATGAATCTGAACATTCAGCAATCACCTCCTGACGACGAACTGCAAATTTCTCGATAGCCAGCAGTCAGGACCAACTCACCGCGTTCGTTGTTTGCAATGCCAGCCCACTCCAACACCGCCGCTAAAACAAACACAGGGTCGTAAACGGAATCTCCGTTTTTTCGCTTCCAATATTGATATCCAATGGCCCCGACGACCGTTGTCTCATCACATTCAGTTTCGCCAAGCTTATAGTTTCGTCCGTTTCCTTTTCTTGCCCGTCCGCCTTGAGAAATCAGAAGATCAACAATAACATCGAATACTTCATACCGCCAAGGAGGATTGATTGGAAGCTTGTTGCTGAGAAAAGATACCCCATCTGAAGCGGCGCGGATCTCGCATGGAAGCCCTCGCGCTGTATAGACGATCACCCGTCCGTTGTTTTCCATGAGCTTTCGCTTGATGATGTCTGATGCTTTTTTACTGCCCTCTGGAACATGCCAAGTTGACATATCAACGACCTCCTCATCTTCAGCTTTTGGTGGATTATCCTTGCACTAAGTGTGGAATGGCAACAATTGGTTGGGTATATTAGTCGGTAACCTTCTCCTTGCCCTCCTGCTTGGAAGTACCGGAGAAAGATTTTCGCTTTCTCTGCCCTTGCTCGTCCATGTACCAGACCACGCCGTTCCAACGTCCGTCTGTTCGCTTGAAGATGTTGCCGTTTGTTAGAAGTTGCTTTTGCATATGAGTCGCTCCTTTCGCAACGACACACAATA
>JAFLTD010000033.1 GCA_022510625.1 Lachnospiraceae bacterium | reverse complement strand
AAGAAGATTTTACCTTATCTGTAATAAGGAATAGTTTTAGGTCATAAGGAGGAAAAAGACATGGCAAGAATCAAAGGCGGTGTAAACGCCAAAAAGAAACATAACAGAGTTTTAAAACTTGCGAAGGGATACAGAGGCGCAAGATCAAAACAGTATAGAATAGCAAAGCAGTCCGTAATGAGAGCACTGGCGTCTTCTTATGCGGGCAGAAAAGAGAGAAAGCGTCAGTTCAGACAGTTGTGGATCGCCCGTATCAATGCGGCGGCAAGAATGAACGGATTGTCTTACAGCAAATTCATGTTCGGTCTGAAGAATGCAGGCGTTGACATGAACAGAAAGATGTTGGCTGAGTTGGCGGTCAATGACGCAGCAGGATTTACAACATTGGCTGAGATTGCCAAGCAGAATCTGAAATAAAGATCGTCCGGAAGGATAATAATATTGGATGATACAGGGGACATGGTTTCTTTCCGTGTCCCTTCATTTATAAGTTGAGCAGAGTACGGAGGGTAATCACATGGGTGTATTGGACCATTTGGAGCCGCATAAAGTATTTCATTATTTCGAAGAAATCAGCCGTATACCGCACGGTTCCCACAACATCAGACAGATCAGCGACTATCTGAAACAGTTCGCGCTTGACAGGGGATTAGCCTGCATACAGGACGAACTTTATAATATTATTATAATAAAAGAGGCAACGGCGGGCTACGAGCAGGAGGAACCTATTATTCTGCAGGGACATATGGACATGGTTGCGGTCAGCGGACCGGACTGCGATATTGACATGGCAAAGGATCCGCTGCAATTGTATATTGAAGATAACCGCATTCGCGCCAAGGGGACGAGTCTGGGCGGAGATGACGGAGTCGCGGTTGCCTACGTGCTTGCACTGTTGGATGCACAGGATATCAGCCATCCCAGACTGGAAGTCATTCTGACGGTAGATGAGGAGACAGGCATGGAGGGAGCAGGCGGAATAGACCTTTCCTTGCTTCGCGGTAAGCGTCTGATCAATCTGGACCAGGAAGAAGAAGGCGTTATCATCACAAGCTGTGCGGGCGGTGCAGGGGTAGATGTGAGTATACCTATGAGGCCGGCGTCGGCGGACCGGAAAGATGTGCAGATGATCGTATTAAAGATTCTGGGCCTGCATGGAGGACATTCCGGCACAGAGATTCATAAGGGGCGGGGCAATGCCAACTGTTTGCTTGGTCGTATCCTAAAAGGGATGTCCGAAAAATTTCCTTTCCGTATGGTGATGATGCGGGGCGGACAGGCAGATAACGCCATTCCGCGTGAATCTGAGGCTGTGATATTGGTTGACATAAATTATACCGATGAGGTACTTGCATTTGTGAGGGAGGAGGAAGCGAACATTAGGCAGGAACTCGGAGACAGAGACGCAGGATTTTCTGTGGAGAGTAATGTCCGAAAGCTGCAGGAAGATACGATCAAGTGTTATGATGAGGCATCCACACTGCAGGCTGTTGACTGTATCTGCAAACAGCCCAACGGTGTGATAGCCATGAGTACCGATCTGGAGGGATTGGTTCAGACTTCCTTAAATCTGGGAGTTATAACTCTTGAGCAGGACGTACTGAAGTTGTCCTACGCCGTAAGGAGTTGTGTAGATGAAGACAAGGAAAATCTATGTCGGCAGATGACAGACACAGCGATGCAGTTGGGAGCGAGTATAGAGATTAAAAACTCATATCCGGGATGGATATACCGCAAAGAGTCTCCGCTCAGGGATATCGTGGCAGCGGTTTACGAGGAGATGTACGGAAAAAAACCGGTCTTTGAGGCAATTCACGCCGGCTTGGAGTGCGGGATTTTGGCAGCCAAGATTCCCGGACTCGACTGTGTTTCCATGGGACCGGATATGTCGAATGTCCATACCGTGGAGGAGAGTCTGGATATCGCATCCGTGCAGAGAACCTGGGAATTTCTGAAAAGTGTGCTGGCTCGCAGGTAATGTGGTTGACAAGCCGATGCGCGGCATCGTAGAATGATATATGACACACATATCTATACGGTGAACGATCCGGGAAGGTTTCTCATGCAGAAATACGAATATCAGGCTCAGTACTACGAGACAGATCAGATGGGCATTATCCATCACTCCAATTACATCAGATGGTTTGAATCCGCGCGAATTTGGTACATGCAGCAGATCGGTGTGGATTACAGGGACATGGAGGACATGGGAATCATCAGTCCGGTATTGGAAGTACATTGTGTGTACAAGTCCATGGTACATTTCGGAGATACCGTGGAGATTTGGCCGAAGGTGGAGAAATATAACGGGATTAAGCTGGAATTGTCATATACTGTTCGGGATAAAGAAACGCAGGAACTCAGGACTTGCGGGAACAGCCTGCACTGTTTTTTAGATCGTGAGGGCAGACCTCTTTCGCTGAAAAAGGCATGTCCCGCGTTTGACGTCGCATTTCGCAACGCAATGGCAGCCGGACAAACAATAGTAGATTAATGGGGTTAAGACTATGAATGATTCGTTAATGGAACAAAAGATCACAAATAAATCCGCACCGGCAGAAACATCTGCAGCCGGAGATTCTCTTGCGGAGCTGGATAGTTATGAGGCGTTTCTGCAGAAGCTGCAGCAGACCATAAATAATATGGGAGACAGGCGTATCGCGATTATCTATACGGATATCAAGCATTTCAAATATATCAATGATACATATGGTTATCAGGTTGGCGATGCGTTGCTGAGAGATTTTGTGAAAGAGATGAGTACATCCGGCAGTCATATAATCTGTTGTTCCAGGGTCTACTCGGATAATTTTGTCTCGGCAGGCTATGTGGAGGAAGGCGTTACCAATGAAGCGTTAAGAGATTATATTCATCAGGTTAATCTCGAGAGGGAAATCCAATTCAGAGAAAAGTATTTAAACAGCCGCCTTAAGTTTTGTACCGGTATTAGTATTGTTGACAAGAACAGCCGGAGTTTTGATGCGGAAACGGCAGTCTCCAATGCGAATCTTGCCAGAAAAGTGGCGAAGGAAATGGAAGAGGACTGCTGTGTTTTGTTTGATCACAGTATGATGGAAGGTATCAAGCGGGAAGTGGAGATTACATCCCAGATACCGAAAGCCATCGCCAATCATGAACTGAAAGTATACTATCAGCCCAAGATAGAGACGGAGTCGCTTAAACTGATCGGCGCCGAGGCATTGGTTCGCTGGCAGAAACCGGACGGCTCTTTCGTATACCCGGATCAGTTCATACCCTTTGTTGAGCGCAGCGGACAAATCGTGGATGTGGATTATTATGTTTACAGAGAGGTGTTCCGGTTTCTGGCGGACAGATTGGCGGCAGGCAGTAAAGTAGTGCCTGTCTCCCTGAATGTATCACGTATACATCTCAGTAAGATGAGCATTCTGGAGTATGTCCGTGATTTGTTTGAAGAATATAGGATACCTGCGGAGCTGATTGAATTCGAGCTGACGGAGAGCATTTATCTGGATAATACCGAACGGGCACTTGAGTTGGTGACAGGTCTGCACAATTTCGGGACCAAAGTTTCTATGGACGATTTCGGTTCCGGATTCTCGTCTTTAAACCTGTTGAGCAGGCTGCCGATCGATACGATCAAGCTGGATAGGGTATTCCTCAAAGACGATACGCTGCAGGAGAGCGACAAGATCGTGATTTCCTGTGTGGTGGATATGGCCAGGCGGTTACGCATCGTCTCGCTGTGCGAGGGTGTGGAGACGCCGGAACAGAGCGATTATCTGAAAGAGATTGGCTGTCAGATTCAGCAGGGGTACTATTTTTCCAAGCCGATCTCGCAGGAACAGTTTGAAAAACTTATGGACAGGGAACAGGTCAGTGTATAACAAAACCTGTCATATTGTTGAGACAAAATAATTAGGACTTGCAATTTCCTCTGTAATTGGTTATAATGATAACTGCTTTCGGGATGTGGCTCAGGTGGTAGAGCGCTACTTTAGGGAAGTAGAGGTCGCAAGTTCAAGTCTTGTCATTCCGATATTTGAAAACCTGGAATGTACGGTGCCCGTACATTCTGGGATTTTTCTATTTTGGGTGAATTGTGATACGGAAAGGAAAGTTCTATGTTGGATAAAGAGACATTTCACCCGCTCAACTACATTAAGAAAGAAGAATATTCCGGCAGTATGGACGGCATGCGGTATCTTCTGAAAAGAGTAAAGAGCGGCGGGGAAGATGTGATCAGAGTGACTGTATGGCCGGAACCGCTCAATCTGCTTCGCACGGCGGAGAACCTTAAGGAGTCTATCGAAGTTCCGATGACGGAGGAGGGTGTAGAGCAGGCGGCAGACTGGATTAATGAGCGGTATGAAACCGATAAGGATAAATGGCAGGAGAGTCTTCACAAACCTTGGGTGTAAGTGAGCTGTGGACACAGGAAAAACGATGGAAAAGACAGATAAGAAAAGATATGAAATGGACATGTGCAGCGGACCGATTCTGGGTAAACTGCTTTTGTTTGCGTTGCCTCTCATGTGCTCCAGTATTTTGCAGCTGCTGTTCAATGCGGCCGACATTATTGTGGTGGGAAACTATGCGGGTGACAATTCGCTGGCGGCGGTAGGTTCCAACACGGCGTTGATCAATCTGCTGACCAATTTCTTTCTGGGACTCTCGATAGGCGCCAATGTGCTGGTGGCCAGATACTGCGGAGCCAAGAAGGACGAGGAGGTTTCCAGGACGGTACACACGGCAATGCTGTTAAGTATTTACAGCGGTATTCTGCTGACTGTCATAGGCTGTATCGGTGCAAAAAGGATTCTGATCTGGATGCAGACGCCGGAGGATGTACTCCCTCTTGCCGCGCGTTATCTGCGGATTTATTTCGTGGGTATGACAGCAACCATGATCTACAATTTCGGCAGTGCGATACTACGGGCGGTGGGCGATACCAAAAGGCCGCTGTATTATCTGACCATAGCAGGTGTCGTCAACGTGATACTGAATCTGTTTTTTGTTATCGTATGCAGGCTGGACGTGGCGGGTGTGGCATTGGCGACGGTGATTTCCCAGTGCATTTCGGCAGCGTTGATTGTAAGATGTATGATGAAAGCGGAGGGCAGCATTCATATGGAGCTGTCGCTTCTTAGGATTGACGGTGATAAGTTTAAGAGAATCATGCAGATTGGTCTGCCGGCAAGTTTTCAGGGAATGGTCTTTTCCTTTTCCAACGTTATCATACAGTCGTCGGTCAACTCCTTCGGAGCGATTGTCGTGGCGGGCAACTCGGCGGCGGCAAATATCGAAGGTTTTGTCTATGTGGCGATGAATGCATTCCATCAGGCGGCGATTTCTTTTACCGGGCAGAATATAGGCGCGGCGAAGTACGAGAGGGTCAATCGGATTCTCTATATAGCGGAAGGCTGTGTGATTGTGGTCGGTCTTTTGCTCGGCAATCTGGCAGTGCTGTTCGGGCGTTCGCTTCTGGGGCTCTACACGAACAGCGCGACTGTCGTGGAGGCCGGCATGGTTCGATTGCGGATTATCTGTTCGGTCTACGCGCTCTGCGGCATGATGGATGTCATCGTAGGCTCGCTGCGCGGTATGGGCTACGCGGTAATGCCGATGATCGTGTCGTTGATCGGAGCCTGTGGTCTGCGACTGGTTTGGATCTTCACGTTCTTCCGCATGGAGATATTCCACACGCAGGCATCTCTCTATCTGACCTATCCGGCCAGCTGGCTGATCACTTTTCTGGCGCATGTGGTATGCTTTGTAATTGTGAGGCGTAAACTGGTCAGAGTTTGGGGAACATAGAAGTGTTGACACGGGGAAATTTCCATGCTATTATTTACCTACCTACCAGGTAGGTGGGTAAATGGAGGTGTACAATGAAAATATATGTTGATAATGCTGCCACAACCAAGATGAGCAGGACTGCTATAGATGCTATGATGCCTTATATGGACGAGATATACGGCAATCCTTCCAGCTTACACTCGGTCGGACAGAGTGCGAATGAGGCGATCACATCCGCACGTGAGCGCATGGCGGCTTGTCTTGGCTGTGATGCCAGGGAAATTATCTTTACATCCGGCGGAAGTGAGGCTGACAATCATGCGATTACTTCTGCAGCCCGTATCGGCGAGAGGCTGGGCAAGAAGCATATTATCTCCACTGCCTTTGAACATCATGCCGTGCTGCATACGCTTAACAGGCTTGAGAAAGAAGGTTTTGAGATTACGCTCTTGGACGTACATGAGAACGGGCTGGTCACGCCGCAGCAGGTGAGCGATGCAATCCGTGAAGACACATGTCTGGTAACGGTCATGTTTGCCAACAACGAGATCGGTACAATACAGCCGATCGAGGAGATCGGAGCCGTATGCCGCGATAAAGGAGTTCTGTTCCATACCGATGCGGTACAGGCGGTAGGACATTTACACATAGACGTCAACAAGCAGAATATCGATATGCTCTCCCTCTCGGCCCACAAGTTCCACGGACCGAAAGGAGTCGGTGCGCTCTATGCGAAGCGAGGAATCAGGCTCACGAACCTTATCGAGGGAGGTGCGCAGGAGCAGGGCAGGAGAGCGGGAACTGAAAATATACCTGCAATTATGGGAATGGTGGCAGCGTTGGAGGAAGCGTGCAATCACATAGATGAGAACGCAAAAGCTGTCTCGGCACTGCGTGACAGGCTGATTTCGGGACTTTCCGAGATACCGCACGGGGTTTTGAACGGAGATGCCGTGCACAGACTGCCGGGCAATGTCAATTTCTGTTTTGAGGGGATAGAAGGAGAGTCGCTCTTACTTCTGCTTGACGATAAAGGGGTATACGCTTCCTCGGGTTCCGCGTGTACATCCGGTTCACTGGATCCGAGTCATGTGCTTCTTGCGATCGGAAGGCCCCACGAGATTGCCCACGGGTCTTTGAGACTGACTCTCTCGGAGGGAACGACTGCTGAGGAAGTCGATTATGTCATCGGTGCGGTGAAGGAAGTAGTTGAATACCTGCGCGGTATGTCGCCGGTATGGCGTGACCTTGTAAGCGGTAAAAATAAATTTGTGACAGCATGAAGCATATGCGTGGCAAGATGAAATAAATATGTGACAAACTAGATTTGTAACGAAACAAAACAGCAACGAAATGAGGTAATAATATGGCTTTGTATAGTGAAAAAGTAATGGATCATTTTCGTAATCCCCGCAACGTGGGAGTGATTGAGAATGCCGACGGTGTCGGTGAAGTGGGAAATGCCAAGTGCGGCGATATCATGAAGATATATTTAAAGATAGATGATGATACGATCACCGATGTCAAATTCGAGACTTTCGGCTGCGGCAGCGCGATTGCGTCCAGTTCCATGGCTACGGAACTGATCAAAGGGAAACCTGTATCGGAAGCTTTACAGTTGACGAACAAGGCGGTTGCCGAGGCGCTTGACGGCCTTCCGGCACACAAACTGCACTGTTCCGTGTTGGCGGAGGAAGCGATCAAGTCAGCGCTCAAAGACTATTATGACAAGAACAATATCGAGTACGATCAGTCACAGTTTCCTGACTGTGCAAGCTGCGGACACTGTGATGTGTAGATATGCGATGTCCCATGCCGTGCGTACAGCGAAAGGAACAGGTAGAGTATGATTATTTCCACGAAGGGAAGATACGTGCTGCGTGTCATGATAGACCTGGCGGAACACTGTGACGGCGGGTATATCCCGATGAAAGACGTGGCAGAGCGTCAGGAAATTTCCTTAAAGTATCTCGAGAAGATTCTTCCCGTTTTGACGAAAAACAATATGATAGAGGGTGTTCACGGCAAAGGCGGAGGTTATCGTCTGACACGGAAGCCGGAAGACTACAGTGTGGGTGAGATTCTGCGCCTCACGGAAGGCGACCTTGCCCCGGTTGCCTGTTTGGAGTGCGATCCGAAGCCCTGCGGCAGAACAGCGGATTGCAGAACGTTTCCGATGTGGCAGAAGTTTACCCGGATGATGAACGATTATTTTGACAGTATTGCGATTGCCGATTTGATGCGGGATGATTTTGCGGATCAAATGATTGACAGTTAATGCAGATGAGAGGAAAGCACCATCATGTACGAGTTGGTTCAGATAACGGATAAATGCTATTATATTAACAGTCCGGCCAAAATAGGATTGATAAGGTTGAACAGCACGGATGTCTGTCTGATTGACAGCGGCAACGACAAGGAGGCTGGACGTAAGATACGTCAGATCCTGGATGCAAATCAGTGGACTCTCAAGGCGATTTACAACACCCACTCCAATGCCGATCATATCGGCGGCAATAAATATTTACAGGCACAGACCGGATGTAAAATTTATGCACCGGGCATCGAACATGACTTTACGAGGCACACTCTGCTGGAGCCCTCTTTTCTGTACGGTGCGTTCCCGCCCAAGGAGCTGCGTCATAAATTCCTGCTGGCGCAGGAGAGTGATGTGGCATATCTGACCGGGGAATGCCTGCCGGACGGCGTCACAATGATACCGTTGCCTGGGCATTTCTTTGATATGACGGGATTCAGAAGCAGCGACGGTGTAGTTTATCTCGCCGATTGCCTCTCAAGTGAGGATACGCTGTCTAAATACGGAATTACTTTTATCTATGATGTGGCGGCGTATCTTAATACATTGGAACAGGTTCAGTCGATGGAGGCCGAAATGTTCGTACCCGCCCATGCTCCGGAGACTGACAATATCGTGCCGTTGGCACAGCTTAATATCGACAAGGTGCATGAGGTCGCGGACAAGATTCTATCGATCTGTGTGGAACCGTTGTGCTTTGAGCATATTTTAAAGAAGCTTTTTGCGGCATATGGGCTGACGATGGATTTTCAGCAATATGTGCTGGTTGGCAGCACTGTCCGTTCATATCTGGCGTGGCTTAAGGATACGGGCCGGCTGACAGCGGATTTTGAAGATAATATACTCTTGTGGCGGAAATGCCCATAGATGCATAAGATAAAATAGTGGCTGTGAAAGGGTAGGATATTGATATGCAGTTGGCACTTGGATTACTGATTCCCTTTGCGGGAACGACTTTAGGGTCTGCGATGGTCTTTTTTATGCGCGGAGAGATGAATAAGAAACTGGAGAAGATGCTCCTGGGATTTGCGTCCGGTGTGATGGTTGCGGCATCGGTATGGTCGCTGTTGATTCCTGCCATTGACATGGCGCAGGAGCAGGGCGGGATTGCGTGGGTGCCCGCTGCGATAGGATTCTTGGGCGGAATGGCCTTCCTGCTCGTCTTGGACAGTCTGATTCCGCATCTGCATTTGGAGAGTGCCCATCCGGAAGGACTTGAGTCTAACTTAAAAAAAACAACTATGCTTGTCCTTGCGGTGACATTGCATAATATTCCGGAAGGTATGTCCGTGGGCGTGACTTTTGCGGGTGCATTATACGGACAGACAAGCATAACGATGGCCGGGGCATTCGCCTTGGCGCTGGGTATAGCTATTCAGAACTTTCCTGAGGGAGCGATCATTTCCATGCCCCTGCGCGGAGAGGGTGTACCGCGCCTGCGCTCTTTTGTATACGGAGCTTTGTCGGGTGTCGTAGAGCCCATTGGTGCGGCAGTCACCATTCTGCTTGCAAGCCGGATTGTGCCGGCACTCCCGTATCTGCTTGCCTTTGCGGCGGGAGCCATGATCTACGTGGTGGTGGAGGAACTGATTCCGGAAGCCCAGACAGGAGAACACAGCAACATCGGTACGATTGGTGTCGCCGTCGGATTCGTGATTATGATGATTTTAGATGTAGCTTTAGGGTAAAAAAATGAACGAAAAGAATGATTTGACGAAGGGGAGTGTGGGTAAGAACCTGCTCCTCTTTGCACTGCCTTATTTATTATCCTGCTTTATGCAGACATTTTACGGAATGGCGGATCTGTTCGTGGTGGGTCTGTACAACGGTTCTAAGACTACCACGGCGGTGTCCATCGGAAGCCAGGTCATGCACATGCTGACTGTGATCATTGTAGGCTTGGCCATGGGAACCACAGTGCGGATCGGACGCAGCGTTGGTGCTCAGGATGACAGGGCGGCAACGGAGACGGTGGGGACAACCGTTGTTCTTTTTGCGGGATTTGCGATTGTCATAACTGCGGTTCTGCTACTGTTCACTGATGGGATTGTCAAAGTTATGTTAACCCCTGAGGAGGCGGTATCGGAGACAAGGACATATCTCGCCATCTGCTTTGCGGGTATCCCTTTTATTACGGCGTACAATGTGATCAGCAGCATCTTCAGAGGCGCCGGGGATTCCAAGCGGCCCATGTATTTTGTGGGGATTGCCTGTGTGGTCAATATTATCTTGGATTTTGTGTTCATCGGTGCGTGCGGACTCGGTGCAGCGGGAGCGGCGCTCGGAACGATCTGCGGACAGGCCGTAAGCGTGGTGGTTTCACTACTGATGATGCGAATACGCGATATGGGAATCCGGATTGGCATGCATGATATCCGCGCCGATAGGGAAGTTGTCTCACAGATTCTGAAAGTGGGCGCACCGATTGCATTTCAGGACGGGTTGATTCAGATTGCATTTATCGTGATCACGGTGATTGCCAACAGCCGGGGACTGATTGCCTCGGCGGCGGTCGGTATTGTGGAGAAGCTGATCGGTTTCATGTTCCTTGTACCTTCGGCATTTCTATCTGCAATCTCTACCATTACGGCACAGAATATGGGCGCAAACAAGGCAGAACGGGCACGCCGCTCCTTATATTACGGACTTGCCATCACCGTTGGATGGGGATGTCTGTGTGCGCTGTACAATCAATTCCTGCCCCACACACTGGTAGGGCTCTTTATCAGGGATGACGCTGTGCTTGTGGCCGGCTGCGACTATCTGCGGTCTTATGCCTTTGACTGTATCTTCGCCGCAATACATTTTTGTTTCAGCGGATATTTCTGCGGAGACCAGAAGTCCATGATTTCTTTTATACATAATATTACGGCGATCCTGCTTGTCCGCATTCCGGGGGCATGGCTGGCGAGCGTACTCTTTCCGGACACGCTCTATCCGATGGGATGGGCGGCGCCGCTCGGTTCTCTGCTGTCGGCTCTGATCTGTATCGGATTCTATATCTACTATCGAAGAAAAGAAAAAACGCAGTTGATGCGCTCTGCAATATCATGATGTTATGTAAACTATATGCCGGGCGTGCAATGTTATATAAACTATATGCTAGGCATGTAGTATTATGTAAACCGCGCATTGGCTGTATATAGATAAATATGGACTAATCACGGCGTTTCATGTATAATATCTACAGTACCATTATGGTATCTAGGAGGATAATATGTATGAAAACAATTAGAGGTAAGCTGATGCTATCGGTTTCGACCGCAGCATTTGTTGTCTTGTTTATCTCTTCCGTCGTGAGTGCGGTCAGCATCGGCAAGGCAGGCGTAGGCAGCGCGGTTGGCGTTGGACTGTTGATCAGTGTGGTGGGCACGGTTTTGGTTGATTTGATCGTTATGCTTACATTCAACAAAGCGCTCATTCCGCTCGCCGAGTTGAAACAGTTTGCATCAGGGGATTTCAGCGACCGGGAAGCAGGTGTAAAAACCACGGTTGCCGAGGGTTTTAAGGATGAGATAGAGGAAGTAACACAGGCCACCAGAAGTATCAAGGCGATGATCAAGGAGACTGTCACCGGGACCAACAAAGAGGCGGATGACATAGCCCAGACAGCTTCGGAAGCGTACAGTGAGATGGCCGATCTGAATAATAATATAGATCAGATGGATCAGGTCATGGAAGGATTGATCGGCAAAGTCAAAGAGGCCGCAGAAGTGACACAGTCAATCAGCGATGCGAGCGGCGATATCGGCGATGCGGTTATGGATGTTGCGGGTAAAGCGTCCGATTCCGCCAACGCGTCCAAGGAAATCAATGAACGCGCGGATGAACTTTATCAGAATACGGTAGCATCAAGAAAGCAGGCAAGCCTGATTTATCGCAGTACAGAGAAAGAATTGGAACACGCTCTGAAAGAAGTGGAGAAAATCGAGGAGATTAAGAGTTTGACGCAGGAGATCAGCGGTATTGCCAGTCAGACGAATCTGATCGCCCTCAATGCGGCAATCGAAGCAGCAAGAGCCGGAGAGGCGGGCAGAGGGTTTGCGGTGGTTGCCGACGAGGTTAGGAATCTGGCGGAAAATTCTCAGGTGACGGTAGACAAGATTCAGGAAGTTGTGGGAGAAGTTGTCGATTCCGTGATGGAACTGAAAAACAGCGCAGAGAAGCTGCTGAATTTTATGAAGGATCATGTGATCGGCGATTATCACGCGATGGTGGACACTGCGGAGCAATACCAGAAAGATGCCGAATTCTTTGACGGTATTGCCAGCGATCTGGGATCGGCTTCCGAGCAGATGGGTGCCTCCGTGGAGGAAATGCTTGCATCCTTGCAGGTCGTGACGGAACTGAATGGTGTGATCGTCGATGAAGTGCGCAATGTGGCGGATGCGATGCAGAATACGAATGTCGGCTCCGAGGAGATCCTTCGCAAGATGGCCATCATGGAGAGAAGCAGCCGTGCCCTACAGGAGATTGCGTCCAATTTGCACGCCGGTTTTAAGCTTTAATCTGCCTGCGCAGGCAGTAGAGTGCCAGCACATTCGGCAGCACCATCATAGCGTTGATGAGGTCGGTGCTTTCCCAGACGAGACGCATCGGAATGATGGCGCCGAGGTAAATCATCAGAATATAAGCGAGTTTATAGAACGGAATACCTTTTTGACCCATAAGGTATTCCGTTGCTTTTTCGCCGAAATAGGACCAACCGATCAAGGTGGTGATTGCGAAGGCGGCGAGAGAGATTGTCAGGAAGGCATCTCCCACATAGGGCAGATGGTTAAAAGCTGCGGCCGTCAGGCCGGTTTCCGCTATACCCGCTACGGAGGCGGGGTCGTAGAGCATATTGGAGACAATGACAAGTCCGGTAATGAGGCACATGACAACAGTATCCCAGAATACGGCTGTCATGGATACATATGCCTGAGTGCGTGGCTCTGTGGCGTGAGAAGCCGCCGCGGCAATTGCGGAGGTGCCGATGCCGGCTTCGTTGGTGAATAATCCCCTGGCGACGCCGTACCGAACGGCGTGCTGCAGCGTTGCGCCCGCAACGCCGCCTGCCACGGAGCCGAATGAAAAGGCATCTTTGAGAATAAGCAGACAGGCGGAAGGGAGTACCCTGTGATAGAGAATCAACAGCAGGGCACAGCCGAGTAGATAGAAGAAGCTGATAGCCGGAACCGTTCGTTCGCACAGGTTTGCGATACTGCGCACACCGCCGATGATTACGATTCCGGTAAGTATTGACAGTGCAATCCCCACCAGATGAGGTGACAGGTGGAAGGAGGCTGAGGCTGCCTGTGTGACCGAGTTTGCCTGTGTGGTACAGCCAACACCGAATGCGGCCATGAGTGTACAGACCGCATAAAGACTCCCTAGATTTCTATTATGTAAACCATTTTTCAGCACATACATAGGACCGCCCACATATGTACCGTCACTGTTTTGTGCGCGGAACAGGACGCTCAGGTAGCATTCGCTGTATGCGGTGGCCATTCCCAGAATACCCGTGATCCAGCACCAGAAAATGGCGCCCGGGCCGCCCAGCGCCACGGCGGTGGAGACGCCGATGATATTTCCGGTTCCCAGTGTCGCAGCCAGTGTCGTGGCAAGCGCGGAGAATGGGGAAAGATTGCGCCCTTCGTTGTCGGTTTTTCCCAGAGAAAGTTTTAAGGCATATATGAGATTTTTCTGAGGAAAATGCAATTTTATGGTAAAATAGATATGTGTGCCCATCAGCAGGACAAGCATGGGGAATCCCCAGATCAGGTCGTTGAGTCGTTCCAGTACAGCCATAGATCGTATCGCTTCCTGTTCCTATTGCCCACGGCATACGGGATGCCATGTTTGTTATCTTAATTATATAGAGACCGGGTGGTAAAAAGAACCGAAAGGGAATAAGATTATGGAAGAAAAAGCGTATCAATGGGCGTGTGCCCTGTGCCGCTGCGCAGGAGAGGATGAAACATTCTTACAGGATTTCTGGCTTAGGCTTGGGCAGTCGGAGAATGTTTATCGTGAATTTGTCTATTATCTGGAGCATCAGAACTTTCTGTGCGAGTACAAGGTGGAAGGCTATACCGTGGTGGACATCATGGTCTGGCAGATGGATCACTTTAAGGCACAGATGGACCGGGGCAGGGATGATATGAAGAATAACGGGGATAAGATGCTTCTGATGGCATTTGACACTCTGCTCAAAATGGAGCGGGACCCGGAACGGTACGTGGAACTGATGAGGACCGAGACCGGAACGGATTACGAGGGAAAGTACGTGTAGATGACAAAACAGGATGCAGATGATCGGATGAAACAATAGAAAAGGGATAAAATAAAGGGATGGAATAAAAGGATAAGATAAAAGGATAGGAGAGATACTGACAATGAATAAAGAAGATATCAGAATCAAGCATGTGATCGTACATATTCTGGACTCCACTATCGGCATGCCGGTGTTGTCGGATACGGAACTGGAATACGGCTCGGAAATTGCGGAGTTTTTGAAAGAGCATATCGCAAAGATCGGCTCCGGCGACGACGCCAAGGAATGCCGTTTCTATAAAGAACAGTCGGAAGTCTATCATATATTGGACACCTATGCCGATGAGGATTTTGTGGCGGTCAGCAAGGATATTGCGGCTATGCTGTATGAAATCATGAACAGCAATATTGACATTCCGGCAGCAGACTTGATGGTAGTTCGTTTTAAAGAAGGCGACGATGAGTATCTGGCGCTTCTTAAGATGAATTACAAGGCGCTTTATACACACAGAACAATGGCTTTGCAGGATGGGGAGGGCAACAGCAATGAAATCATCAGGCATAAGTCCATTCTTCCATCGGAGAGCCAGCGGCTGACGGAGGCTGCCATTATCCGTCTGGATGATTTGGCACTGTGGGTGATTGAAAAGAAATATGAGGTGAACGGGGAGAAGACCGACTATTTCTCCTTCCTTTTCCTGAAATGCAGCGCCCACTTGTCCCACAAATCCAAGCTGTCCATCGTGAGCAGGGCGGTGGAGAGCGTCCAGAAAGAGGGCTTCGATGAGACGGAGCGTTTTGAGAAACAGATGAGAGCCAAGAGTATTATCCAGGAAGAAATTGAGGAGAAGGGCGGTTTCGTCGTGGAGGAACTGGCTGACAGAATATTTGATAAGCAGCCTGAATTAAAAGCGGTATTTCAGGATAAGATGGAAAAGTATAATATGGTAAAAGAGGAGATACAGCCGCAGAGTGAGAATACGGTGCGCAAGTATCAGAGCCAGCATTTGTACACGGATACGGGAATTGAGATCAAGATTCCGATGGAGCAGTATAAGAATCCTAACCGCGTGGAATTCATCACCAATGCCGATGGTACAATCTCCGTGTTGATCAAGAATATCGAGCATTTGGAGGCAAAGTTATAACATATCGTCCTCTTCGGCATAATTTGAATAAGGAAGTACATGGATGAGGTGTGAGAATGGGAACAATTTTGGATTATCTGAAAGAATACGGCGACTATACACTGGAAGAGAAGCCGTTTAGCGAAGTGGACAGCCTTGTGCTTTGTCAGTTCGCCTATTTAAAATTTGATGATCTGGCACCGGCGCCGGGAGAAGATAAACCAGCGGTGAGTCTGTCTGAACTGAAGAGTCATGCAGAATACGACCGGCTTTACGCGGATGAGCGCTATCGGGAAGACAACACGGCTCTGTTCACAGGGATGTATCACAGCAAGCGCTTTCACGGAACTACGATATATAATTATGTAAACCTAATAGATCTCGCCACGGAGACTCAGTTTTCGGCAGTGACATTCCGGCTGCCAAACGGTGTCTGCTATGTGGCGTACCGGGGCACGGATGAGACGATCGTGGGATGGAAAGAGGACTTAAATCTTGCTTTCTCCGAACCCGTGGAGGGACAGCGGATGAGCGTGGATTATCTGAACCGTGCGGCAGAGAGTATAACCGGGCACTTCTATGTGGGAGGTCACTCCAAGGGCGGCAATTTCGCGACTTATGCCTGCATGAATTGCGATGAGAAAGTGCGCAGCCGCATCATGACAATCTACGACCATGACGGACCCGGATTTAGACCCGAGGTGACAGCGCGGGGAGCCTACGATGAAATCGCGGACAGGATCCATAAGACGATACCGCGCTCATCGTTGGTAGGAATGTTACTGTATTCGGACGGCGCTTATCAGGTGGTGGAGAGCAAAACCATAGGACTCGCACAGCATAATCCCTACACTTGGCTGATTAGAGATGACCATTTTCAAATCGTAAATGAGCTTTATGCGGGGCGTAAGTTTATGGACGAGGCGTTAAACCGATGGATTCTCTCACTTACGCAGGAGCAGATGCATATCTTTGTGGATACTTTCTATCAAGTAGTACTGGCATCGGAGACCGATAATCTCATCGATTTTACGGCGAACTGGTTTCAGAGTATCCAAAAGATCGGCGCAGCGCTTAAGGAGATTGACCCGCAGACCGGCAAAGCGATTATTCAGATTATGAGATCCCTCTTTGAGATTACTTCCCTCAACGCCAAGGAGAAGGTTAAGAGCAGGACCGAACTGCAAAAAGAGAAATTTGACGAAGGTATTCTCCAGTTGGAGCAGCTGTTTACCAAATAGACACAGACCTCGTAAAATAATGAATAAGGCGTTCGCCGCCGTCGTCCATGATGCGTTCGGGATGCCATTGGACGGCGATGACGGGCAGGGTTGTATGCATAATGCCTTCAACTATGTTGTCGCCTGCGCGACACACGACAGCCAGGTCACGGCCAAGCAGGTCGATTGCCTGATGATGGGCGGAATTGACAAGTGTAGAGGTGCCGTATAGCTGAAAAAAGAAATTTTGACGGTTCAGCCCGTTGTGATAGACATGGTGCTGTTGGTCATGTCCTTTCCATTCGTGGGTGTTGGCGGTATCGATATGCTGATTGATTGTACCGCCCTGATGCACGTTAATGATCTGCAGCCCCTTGCATATGCCCAGTACGGGCTTTTTTTGTTCCATAAACAGGGAAAGTGTCTGAATCTGCAGGATGTCTAGCTCAGTGTCTATGTTGCGTGAGCCGTGGTTTTGCTGCCCGAAGAATGCCGGAGTGATGTCACCGCCGCCGGGCAGAAGCAGATGTGTTGCCTGCGCAGCCTCCTGCATATCGAGTGTGGTGATAAAAGAAACACCCAATGTTTGTAAGGCGTTTTCATAGTTGTGTGTATCTTTTGAACGACCGACAATGGCGACCAGAGGAGAGGGCATAGGAAGGACCTCGCTGTGTGAAAGTTACTACATTATATGTGATGAGGACTAAAGTGCGACCGGACCGCCGATTACTTCCCTTGCCACGTACAGTAAGCTGTCCGCCCGCGCCTGCATAATCCATTTGACCAGAGTCAGGGAGCCGTGCTCAACCTCAATGCAGGTGATACAGCGGGGATGTACACAGCTTCCCGTATTGTAGTAATAGGACGGCTCATCGGGCATTACGGGACGGTGAGTATGTCCGGTAATGAGGATATGCCCGTTTTCAGTGGCCCATTTTCGCAGGGTATTCTCGCACTTTTCTTTGACATCATAATTCTTGGCAGCGCTGGTGGGGTCTAATATACCCAGATTTTCGAGAGGATTCCAGAAATAGCGCACCAGAAAGCAGGCAATCGGCCAGAGAGTAGAGTTGAGCAGGCTTGCCTGATGTCCGTGAGTCAGATACAATGATTTATCGGACATGGCTTCCCCTTGCAGAATAATAGCCTCGTGGTATTTGGGATCTTTTTTTCTGATAATATCATGATTGCCGTAAATCAGATAAAGTCTTTGATGCTTTTCATACATTGCAAACATATCATACACATCGCTGTGCACTTCTGTGATATTACGCATATTTCGGTTCTCCCAAAGCTCTTCACCATCTCCAAGTTCAATGTAGGTGAAGCCTCTCCGGTAGTAGTGCTCCAGTGCTGCAAAGTACAGATGTTGATTCTTGAGGAAGTTGTCTGAGGAGGTTCCAATGCCCCTGTGGCAGTCGCTCACAAGGACATATTTGGAACATTTATTTAGAGGGAGGATAAGAGCCTGTGAAAAGGCGTGGTCCAATCTGCCTGCGGCACTCATAGAACAATCCCCTGTCGGTGTTGCGCTGACGGCGGCATGCTGCCGTTTTTCCTGTGCAGACGCCTGTGGAATCTGCGGAGGCGAAGCAGCTTTCTGAACGCAGCCGGGAGGTAGTAGTACAGGTACAGGATGCGGTCTTGTGTGGTCACAAAAGGTCTGGTAATACACAAATATAGCTTACAGAATATCAGGTTAGTGCATTGTGAACGACAACGGCGCAGACGCGTCAGGAAACTAAGCTCCTCATCATCGGAACTATGGAAAACGAAAGAAATGCAATTGCCCTGAATTGCGATATCATTAATATTATAACCGGCCCGACACAATCCCCCATAGAAGGCGTCAAGCATTTCATCATCAGGGGAACAGATAGAAGCTGTCAGAGACAGATCAGAGGGATTGGAAAATCGACCGGGCAAGAATGCCGTAAGCCACCAATGTTTTTCGGAAAGCTGAGCATAGGTCTCACCCTTATTGCATAGATGCAGAGTACATGGAAGCATCTCATCTTCATTCGCGGCATTGAATAGAGCCGTCTTATATTCGTCCTCCGACAGAAGTCTGTCAGCGTGATAGATACCGATTTCCGCCCCTGTATTGATGCCGTATTGACCCTTCCAGAGTTCAATGAGCCACGTCTTACCCTGATAATCAAAGTATACGGGCAGAGCATCCAGGACCATCTGAAAACGCGGTGCCATATAGTCGTAGAGCCAGGTGTAGCCGGCAGTTTTCTGCCATGCGTCCACAGTGGAAGAAAAGAAACCTTTCCTGCATTGGTAGGTGTATCCGAGGGGAGCCGCCAATTCATCAAGAAGTGAGCATTTTTGGCATCTATCCATACAGCGGACGCGGCAGATTATCTTTTTCTTACGACAATGAAGGAAAATCGTCCAGAACAGAACGAGAAATAACAAGATAAATAGAGCAAAATACATGATTAGTAACCTGTTACATTGTGTGCTTTTATTTTACTTTATGTCGAAAAATGTAATAGGTGAGCGACTTTTTCCGAATTCAGATCGGGAAAAGGTATCACTGGAAGGGGAGCGGGGTCATGATTTCCGATGATTTTCTCCATCCACACCATATGGTACCATGTATCGAACTTATACCCACAGTTATGGAATGTTCCGACCATCTGATATCCCATGTGCTCGTGGAACTGTACACTGTTCAAAGTCAGATGCTCATCCGGAACCTCAGGATATCCGATGCAGGCATTCATATTGAAGATGTTTTGTGCACCGGAAATTCTTTCCAGTGCTTCGTAGAGCATCCGGCCGATGCCCATTTTAGTCCTACCTTCCTTCAGATATATGGTGGTCTCCACAGCGTGATCGTAAGCGGCTCTGCCTACAAATGCGTGAGTGTAGGCGTATCCGAGGATTTCTCCGCCATATTCCGCAATAAGATAGGGATATTTCTCCAAGATATTCGATATCCGCATCTCAAATTCCTCAAGGCTCGGCACGTCATACTCGAAGCTGATAGCCGTATCTGTCACATAGGGCGCATAGATGTCCAGTAATTCTTGTGCGTCTGCTGCTATTGCGGTGCGAATTGTGGGTTTGATGGTTTGTTTCTGCATGGGTTTACCTTTGATTCTTCCAATAAATCATTGTCTGAGATATAATAAATTTGTATGTCGATTTCGATTATAGCATAATTTCTTCTGAATCTTCAATGATGGTATTGTATCTCCGTTCTGTATGTTTCAGGGAAAATAAGATTATACAATCACGAAAGGTTGAAGCTTGAATTAATGCGATGCCAGATAGAAAACGGAACACTTTCCTACATAATAGAAGAAGACAGCGTCTTTATCACAGGTTTTGAAGGATCAGACGCTTTATTAGTTATTCCCGAAGTCATAGACGGTGTACCTGTTTGCGGCATCGGCAGGAAAGCATTCCTCGGCAATCGCAGTTTACAGCATATCATCCTGCCGGAAACAGTAGAATGGATCGGGGACTGGGCCTTTTGTAATTGTGTGCAGTTGCGAAGGATAGAATTTCCCTGTCATCCTGTCCGCTTCGGCAAAGGTCTCTTTGCAAAAGATGCGAAACTTTATGAGATCACGCTCGGATCGAATCAGGAGAGAATGCCGGTTCCGGGAAGACTTCTCGCCGTAGCCGCCACTCTGTTAGATGCGGAGTATCTGTTGGATATGGTGCAGGCAGAATGTGCTGAGTGGTACAGTCGGTTTGACGGCAGGCTGCTTGCTTTCCTTGCTGAACCGGCGGAAAATGCGTTGAAAAGTCTCGTCTACTGTGCGGAGGAAGATATGGGTGCCAAGCAGGAAGCCTGTCTGGCGGGACAGGAGTGCCGGAAAGCCTATCTGACACTGCTTCGATTAGCCTATCCGGAGCATCTGGAAAAAGAGACGGAGGAAAAACTGAGGGCGTATCTTCTTGATCAAGAAGGCTTACAAACCGGATTCGCATGGGAAGCTGTCAAGAGCGCGGATGGCAAAGAACAGCTTATTTTTTGCGATATCATGCTTAAGCTAAATGGAATCCGCGAAGAAAACATCTCGTTGGTCTTAGAAGATTTGGGAGATACCTGCATAGAATTGAAAGCGCATCTGTTAAAGGCTTGGGAGCAGAGAAAAACGCAAACCCCTGTCTGGGAGAGGTTTGCGCTGTGATGTTAAAAGTTTTTATCCTTCAATCACTGTCTTAACAAGCTGCCAGGCAATGCTGCCTTCCCGCAGTAATTCTAATGCGGATTCAAATTTTATCCATTCTACGGAATCAACTTCACCGGATAAGGTGAAATCATCTTTATCAACTACTGCTTTATATCCGAGCATCAACATCTCTTTCTTTTCGTAAGGATAGCTCCGGATATATTCCAGGGATTTAACCGTCAGTCCGATTTCTTCCTTAACTTCCCTGATTACGGTTTCTTCGGCGGATTCACCCAATTTCATAATTCCCGCAACGCATACATACTTTGTGGTGGACACATAATTCTGTCTTAATAGGGCAACTTCATTCTCTTCATTTACAACAGCGGCGATAATGCTTGTTGTGAACATGTCCCAAAGCGGAACTTCACAAGACGCGCAATACGGAATCAGTCCTTCGTCGCCGATTTCTTTCATTTCGAGTTTGTTTCCACAATGGGGACAGTAAGTGAAACGCATAGTTCTTTCCTCCGCAAAGTTTATGTGCCGATATAAAGTATATTATATTTTTCTACTTTTCTTCAACTTTTTATTTTAATTAAAGATAATTTAGGTGCACAAACAAGAATGCTAGGCTATTAGCCATTTGCTTTTTTTATCATATGGGAGTATGATACAGCCAAAGCGGATGTGAAAAATACTGATTTGTTGGAGGTAAGGAAGTTATGGGTATCAAGCTTGGATTTCTTGGAAACGGAAATATGGGTTATGCAATCCTGAAAGGATTGATCGATCGGAAGGTTGTAAAGCCGGAAGAGACAGCCGTCTACGATATTCTGCCTGCAATTACGGAACGTGCGGCGGCGCTTGGCAGCAGCGTGTTCACGGACGAGACAGAGCTTGTGAAAAACAGTGATATGATTCTGGCGGCGGTCAAGCCCCAGACTGCAAGAGCCCTATTCGAAAAAATAGGTGGTGTCGTGAAGGATAAACTGCTGATTTCCATTGTAGCGGGCTATGATGTCCTGACCATAAGAGAGGCGCTGAACCAATCGGATGTACGCATCTTGCGCGTTATGCCCAATACGCCTGCCATGGTAGGGGAGGGTGTGTTCGGTCTGGATGTACACACGGATGCCAAACCGGAGGAAAAAGAAGCTGTGGAAGGCTGGCTGTCATCGCTCGGTATCGTGGAGTGGGTAGACGAGAGTCTTTTCCCGGTGGTGACCGGTCTTTCTGGAGGAGGACCCGCGTATGTGGCGATGTTCATAGAGGCATTGGCTGACGGTGGTGTGAAATATGGATTGAAGAGGGATGTGGCGTTGAGAATGGCGGCGCAGACTGTGCTTGGCAGCGCTAAGCTCGTACTGGAGAGCGGTACACATCCGGCAGTTGTCAAAGATAACGTATGTTCTCCTGCAGGGACTACGATTGAGGGTGTTCAGGCATTGGAGGACGGCGCTTTCCGCTCAGCGGTAATCAAAGCGGTGGAAAAGAGCACGCTCAAGGCTCTTAACTTGAAATAGGGAGGCAGTTTATGGGATTCAATGAAAAAGTGCATGCGTATATTGCTGCAAAATACTATGTGTATCTGACAGAGAATTTTGGTGAGAGAGGTCGTCAGGCGTTTATCCATGCAACCCAGTATTATGCAATGCAGCGCGGCAGGAGAATGGCTCAGAGGACGATCCGTGACGGTGAGGAGCTGACACAGGCTACATACAATTATTACGGTGAATGGGTGAATACCGATGAGATTAAGGCGGAAGGTATCGCCAATAAGATGGAAGCCACCCCGGAAGGATATCTGAAAGTAACGCAGTGTCCGTGGCACGCGCAGTTTAAGAACATGGGTCTTACGGAAGCCGGTACAGAATACTGCCGGTATCTGGACAGCGCGATTTCAAGGGGCTTTAACCCTGATTTAAAATATGTTGTGGATCAGACACTGCATACGAGCGATTATTGTATTCAGCGTATCGAGACAGGAAATATCACCGAGGGAAGCGAGAGAGGCAAAAATCCGGCAGGCTTGAAGAGTTTTGAATACCACTGTGCACATTCGTACTGGGCATATAACGAAGTGACTTCCGCAATCTTTCAGGCGGAGGGTGCTAAAGTGAATGAGCAGGTTCTCAACGATTTCAAGCAGGACTACGGAAAAGAAATGGCAGATACTATCTGGAGCTATCGCAATACCAATTTCAATGTGTGTGATTGATTCGGAAAGGAATTTACGATGAATTTCAGAGAAGAAGCAGAAAAAATAGAAGATTATATTATTGGGCAGAGGCGCTATTTCCATCAACATCCCGAACTCTCTTTTGAAGAAAAAGAGACCACGGCTGCTATCGGCAGACAGTTGGAAGAGATGGGGATTGAGCCGCATTATTTTGATAACTATTATGGTGTCTGGGGTGAAATCAAGGGTGGACTAAGCGGTGACAAAGACCGCACGGTGCTGCTTCGTGCAGACATTGACGCACTGCCTGTGGAAGAGCAGACCGGTCTGCCATATGCGAGTGTTGCGAAGGGCGTTATGCATGCGTGCGGTCATGATTGCCATATTGCCATGCTGCTCGGTGCGGCAAAAGTCTTAAAAGATCATCAGAGTGAACTTCAGGGAAATGTCAAGCTGCTCTTTCAGGCGGCCGAGGAGTCATGTCACGGTGCGGAATACTATGTGGAGAATGGTCTGCTTGACGATGTGGATGCTGTTTATGGATCACATGTATGGGGCGATATGGATGCACCGTTTCTCAATGTCGATCCCGGTGAAAGGATGGCAAGCTGTGATAATTTCACGATCACGGTGTCGGGGTTTTCCGCCCATGGTTCCAGTCCGCATCAGGGAGTTGACGCGATTGTTGCGGCTGCCGCAATTATTATGCAGTTACAGAGTATCGTCTCGCGCAAAAACGATCCTCGAAATGCCCTTGTAGTCACGATCGGTGAGATAAACGGAGGCGAACGTTTCAATATCATTGCCAATCGGGTAGTGATGAAGGGAACCGTGCGTACCCACTCCAAGGAAGTGCGCGGCAAAGTAGAAGAGTGGATAAGAGATATTGTAGTAAATACGGCAAAAGCAAACGGGGCGGAGGCGGTTCTCGACTATGAATATTATCCGGCGCCCTTGATCAATGATGAGAAACTGACCGCCATTGCCCGGAATGCGGCGATATCCCTGTACGGAGAAGAATCTGTCGTTCCCTTGGAGAAAGCAATGGGAAGTGAAGATTTCTCATATTATCTGGATAAAGTTCCGGGTGTCTATGCTTTTATAGGGACACGCAATTCCGGGCAAGGGATAGAAGCGAGCAATCACAACAATTGTTTTACTGTAGATGAGAGTATGCTGACACGGGGCACTGCATTGTATGCGCAGTTTGCATACGATTATTTACACAGTTAATGATTACAGCTCAAAATGTTCTAATGGCATCCTTCATGGATTTTACATACTCACCTATGTACTTAGGTGCATCTTTGCCGTGCTTTTCTAGCAGTTTTATGATAGCTGATCCCACGATGGCACCGTCAGAGATATCTGCCATTTTCTTTGCCTGCTCCGGGGTGGAGATACCGAATCCGATCGCACAGGGCACATCGGTATTTTCTCTTACCACTTTGACAATGGAAGCAAGGTCTGTTTTAATCTCGCTTCTCATACCCGTCACACCGAGACTGGAAACGATATACAAGAAACCTTCCGCCTCTTTTGCGATCATTGCAATACGGTTTTCTGATGTAGGTGCAATCAGTGATACCAAATCCACGCCGTTTTCTTTGCAGAGTGACTGAAATTCATCTTTTTCCTCAAACGGCAGGTCGGGCAGGATAAGTCCGTCAATGCCGATATTTTTACAGGTAGAAATGAAACGTTTGGCATCATAGGAAAACACTACATTGGCATAGGTCATAAAGACCATCGGAACAGTTACATCCCTGCGCAGTTCTTTGACGAAGTCGAAGATTTTGTCTGTTGTGATACCGCCGTTAAGTGCTCGCAGGTTAGCCCCCTGGATGACGGGACCTTCGGCGGTGGGATCGGAGAACGGGATACCAAGCTCAATAAGGTCAGCCCCATTTTCTGCAGCGGCGCGGACGACTGCGGCAGTGGTTTCCAAATCCGGGTCACCGCAGGTGATAAAGGCAATGAAAGCTTTGCCATTTTCAAAAGCTTTTTTGATGTTACTCATGGATATCCTCCCCTCTGTAGCGGGCAATGGCGGCGCAGTCCTTGTCGCCTCTGCCGGATATGGTGATTACGATGATTTTGTCTTTGCCCATTGTCGGTGCAATCTTTAAAGCGTGTGCAACGGCATGAGCCGATTCGATTGCCGGAATAATACCTTCGGTCTTTGCCAAATATTCAAATGCGTTTACCGCTTCATCATCCGTGACAGGTACATATTCTGCTCTGCCAATGTCGTGCAGATGGGCATGCTCGGGACCGATGCCGGGATAGTCAAGACCTGCAGAGATGGAGTAAACAGGAGCAATCTGACCGTATTCATCTTGACAGAAATATGACTTCATGCCGTGGAAAATTCCTATTCTGCCGGTGTTCACGGTAGCGGCTGTCTCAAAGGTATCAATACCTCTGCCTGCCGCTTCGCAACCGATCAATCGAACCCCTTCATCCTTGATAAAATGATAGAAACTGCCGATCGCATTGGAGCCGCCGCCCACACAGGCGATGACTGCATCGGGCAGTCTGCCTTCTTTCTTCATAATCTGTTCTTTGATCTCTTTGGAGATGACCGCCTGAAAATCACGAACGATGGTCGGGAACGGATGGGGTCCCATGACCGAACCGAGACAGTAGTGGGTATCTGAGATTCGGGAAGTCCACTCACGCATGGCTTCGGATACAGCGTCTTTGAGTGTTGCCGTGCCCGTCTTTACAGGGATTACCTCTGCACCAAGCAGGCGCATGCGATACACATTGAGAGCCTGACGGATGGTATCTTCCTCACCCATGAATACCACGCACTCCATGCCCATAAGGGCAGCGGCAGTCGCCGTGGCAACCCCGTGTTGTCCGGCACCCGTCTCGGCAATCAGGCGGGTCTTACCCATCTTCTTAGCCAGAAGCGCCTGACCGAGTACATTGTTGATTTTGTGCGCACCGGTGTGGTTTAAATCCTCGCGCTTGAGGTATATCTTCGCACCGTCTAAGTCTTTTGTCATTTTCTCGGCGAAGTACAGTCTTGACGGTCTGCCGGCATATTCATTGAAAAGTTCGGTAAGCTCTCTGTTAAATTCGGAATCATTTTTATAGTGGTCATACGCTTCTTCCAGTTCAATCACCGCATTCATCAATGTTTCGGGAATATACTGGCCACCGTGAATACCGAAGCGTCCGTTTGGATTTGTCATAATCTTTCTTCCTTTCTGACAGCAGCAACAAACGCCGCCATTTTTATTTTATCTTTTACTCCATCGGTTTCAATTCCTGAGCTGACATCGACTGCAAAAGGCCGGAGCATTTTAACCGCGTCCCCTACATTGTCGGGTAAAAGTCCCCCTGCAAGGAAATAGGGCCTTTTGACGTTCTGTATCAGATTCCAGTCAAACATTGTTCCCGTGCCTGCACCGGAATCAAGCAGAACGTAATCTGCACTGCAGTGTTCGGCATCCTCGATGTCTCTTGCCGATTCAATGCGGAATGCCCTGATGATCGGCTTATCGGTAAGCGCCCGCAACTGCTTGATATAGTCTTCATCTTCGCTGCCGTGAAGCTGAGCGATGTCTATCACACCATGGTTCAAAAGGCATGCAACACTTTCGGGATTTTCATTTATAAACACACCGACAGCGCCGATTTCGGGATCAAGCAGTTGTTTCAGCTCCTTTGCTTTTTCGAATGTAATATATCGTCTGCGATTCGAAACAAATACAAATCCGATATATTCGGGTTTCAACTCGTTTGCAGCCTCTATATCGCAGGGCCGGGAAAGACCGCAGAGTTTGATCTTTGTCATACTAGTCTCCATTCATTTTTCAATCTACAACATCTCGCAGTTCATCGAGCTTGGCTTTTTTGTCTGAGGCCCGCATCAGTGTCTCGCCGACCAGCACCGCATTCGCACCGATTTTGCGGAGGTTTGCCACGTCCTCAGCACCGCTCACACCGCTTTCGGAGACGAACAACACATTATCGGGGATCAGACTCCTGAGTCTGCAGCTGTTGTCGGTATCCACGGAGAAATCTTTCAGATTGCGGTTGTTGACACCGATGATACGTGCTCCCGCGCCTAGTGCGGTCTGTACTTCACTTTCATCGTGTGCTTCCACCAATGCGGACAGTCCGAGATCATCGCAAACGCCGATATATTCTTTGATTTGTTCCACACTCAGGATCGAGCATATAAGCAGTACCGCCGAAGCACCGAGAACTTTAGCCTCATAGATCATATACTCATCCACCGTAAAGTCCTTGCGCAGACAAGGAATGGCAACAGTATCTGCAATCTCTTTCAGGTATTCGTCATTGCCCAGAAACCATTTCGGCTCAGTCAATACGGAAATACAGTCTGCCCCTGCCGCCTCGTATTCTTTGGCAATCTGCAGATACGGAAAATCGGGAGCTATCAATCCTTTTGAGGGGGATGCCTTTTTGCACTCACAGATAAAAGAAATATCCGGTTTCATCAGAGCGTTTTCAAAGGCAAAATCTCCTTTTGGGAGTAACAGTGCCTGCCGCTTCAATTCCCCAGGCGGTATCTTCTTTTTCGCCTGCTCGGTGCGCTCACGTGCGTGAGCGGCAAGCTGATCGAGAATCGTCATGCCTCCACCTCCGGACGGTTGCTGACTTCGATGAATTTGTTCAGCGTTTCGCGTGCATTACCTGAATCAATGATACCTGCGGCGAGAGCAACACCGTCCTTTATACTGTCGGCTTTGCCTCCGATATAGAGTGCCGCACCTGCGTTCATCAGAACGGCATTTCTCTTATGACCCTTTTCACTATTTAAAATATCAAGTGTTATTTTAGCGTTTTCCTCGGGCGTACCGCCTTTCAGGTCTTCCTTGGTACAGCGTTCAAAACCGAAGTCCTCGGGTGTGATGACGGAAGATTTGAACCAACCGTCTTTGATTTCACATATGGTAGTCGGTGCGCTCATTGAAATCTCATCCAGCTTATCCTGACCGTATACCACCATGCCGCGTTTCACTCCGAGACTGATAAGAACCTGTGCCAGCGGCTCTACGAGATAACCGTCATATACGCCGAGAAGCTGCATGGACGGTGTGCCGGGATTCGTGAGGGGACCTAGAATATTGAACACGGTACGGAAACCGAG
>JAFLTD010000329.1 GCA_022510625.1 Lachnospiraceae bacterium | reverse complement strand
AGTGTTTAAAGGATTAAAATTAGCCTTAATTCATTTTGGGCGTCATCCAGACCGCATAATAGTCCCCTATACTGTCCAGCAATTACAAGTGCTGAGTGGGTGTAGCAATGAGTGGTCCATCTTAATGTTTGTCTATCAGGGAATTTTTGATAATCATTTTCCAAGGCATCCATTACTACAATTTTTACAGCGACATCCTGTGGTTTTTCCGATAAGAACCAGTGCCTGTCCTCTCCCTGGTGCTCTTACAATTTTTACTGACGGTTCCTCGACAGGAGCCGGAGCCTTAGTTGCCGGAGATACTGTGATAAAAAAGACCTTTGCGACGGTTTCTCCTCAGAGGGTAGAATGCCATATGGTGCTTTTTGCCTTACAAACCTTTCTAGAACCTTTGAATATTGTTTCTGATTCTCAATATGTAGTTAATGCAGTGAATGTTTTGGAGGCCGCTGGCTCTATTTCAGGGTCCGGCCCGGTGGCGGATCTCTTTAAACAAATTCAACAGGCCATCTGGCATAGAAGCCACCCCTTTTATATAACCCATATCCGAGCTCATTCAGGTTTACCAGGGCCATTAGCTCGAGGGAATGCTCTTGCCGATGCCGCCACCAGAACCCAAATCATGATTATGATGGTGTCTCCACCATCCTCAGGGGAGAAAGCCCGCCAGTTTCATTCACAATTTCATGTTTCAGCCCAGACCCTCAGACTCCGATTTGGGATCACTAGAAAGGAAGCGCGCCAGATAGTTCTTGATTGCCCTGCCTGCTGCGAATTTAGACCTGCTTCACATGAGGGGGTCAATCCTAGGGGATTGAGACCCAATCAATTGTGGCAGATGGATGTGACACACGTCCCATCCTTTGGGAGGAACCAATTTGTTCATGTATCCGTGGACTCCTTTTCTGGTGTGCTCTTTGCATCAGTTCTAACTGGGGAGAAGGCCATCCATGTAATCCAACATTGCTTAGAAGCATGGGCCGCATGGGGTAAACCTGAATGTATTAAGACTGATAATGGCCCCGCCTATACTTCAGCCAAATTTCGTGATTTTTGCATGAAGATGGGCATCAAATTAGTGACTGGCATTCCTTATAATCCACAAGGTCAGGGAATAATCGAACGTGCTCATCGCTCTATTAAGG
>JAFLTD010000328.1 GCA_022510625.1 Lachnospiraceae bacterium | reverse complement strand
GATTTATGCAAAGAATACCAACTTTCCACCATCAAAAATCCAAAAGGGAAAACACCCCGGAGCATATACTTTGCTGAAAAGAACGGCGAACCCACCAAATTCAATCTTATGCGGGAGGCTTTGGACGCCGCCCTCAAGGTCAGCGTGGACGGGAACGACCTGTGGAGAGCCCTTCGGGAGCAGGGCTATGAGTTGGATGCCAGTCCCGCCCACAAATACGCCACCCTGCGGCGGGTCGGGAGCAAAAAGGCTGTGCGTCTATATCGGCTGGGAGAAGAGTACGATCTCCCAGCTCTCCGGAATCGGATCGAGAAAAACCGACAGCGGTATGCCCATGACCTGAGTTATCAGAGGTACAAACCCATTCCCATCCAAAGGTTCAAGCCAAAGCATCGACGGCTGACTGTCTCTTTCAGCACAGTGAAGAAGATCGGCGGTTTCCGGGGGCTGTATCTCCACTACTGTTACTGTCTGGGCATTCTGCCGAAAAACAGCGCACACAAACCCCTCTCCCCGGAACTGCGGGAGGAATGCCGCCGTCTGGATGCTATCAGCCGCCAAACCCAACTGATTTGCCGGGAAAAACTGGACACGGCGGAAGATGTCGAAGATTTTATCGGCAAGAAACAAGCTGAAATAAGGGGGTTGGGGGCTGTCCGCCAGAAATGTTACAACCGCTTGCGCCGCTGTAACGACGCCGCGGAGATCGCTCAAATTAAAGCCGAGCGTGACCGGCTGACGGCAGCAATGGACCTGTGCCGTAAGGACATCAAAACTGCCGGGGAAGTGCTGGCCCGGAGTGACCGGCTGAAAGAAAATCTGAAGCTGGAGCAGAAGATGCAGCCCCAGCGTATGGGCAGTAAAAAGGATAAACGCAGAGAAAGGAGCATTGCCAGATGAAAGTAGTTCAAATGGAATTGACAAAAAAAGAGTGGGAAATTGTTGAGGACGCATTGGTCAAAGTGGAAAGGGAAATAGCCTATCTTGGCACTTTGAGCCTGGAACAGCGTCTTGTGTGGTTCCGGGAGCATCAGTATTCCTACCCTATCAGCTTTGAGAGGGAAATCGGCGGCACCGTCTATACGGTCAACGCTCATTTCAGCGATGACGCCACTGAAACCGTAGAGGGGAAAGTGGAACGTATCCT
>JAFLTD010000327.1 GCA_022510625.1 Lachnospiraceae bacterium | reverse complement strand
TCCAGGATATCCCCTATGACAGAGTAAACAAGGGCACCGGGCGTCGGTATCAGAGCGAAGTCTATACCTGCCGCAAGGATGAAGCCGGAAAAAAGCTGGACAAGGCCGCCATGCTGGTGTGCAGCAAGGCCCTGGGCCATAACCGGATTAGCGTTGTGGCTGACAACTACATCCGGGGTTTATGAGAGGGGGGACGTTATGGCAAGGTATGTTAAGCTGGGAACTCTTGGAGGCTATAAGGATGTTCCTGGTGGACAGTCCGACCCAGAGTGTACCCATGTGATTCTAACGAGAAAGGAGTACGGAAAACAGCTCCAGGAGATCTCTGCAGCGGAGCAGAAGGCCAGAAATATCAAATACGATGCTGACCGGGAAATCCAGAAAGTGCAGAGTGATGCACAGCGTAGGGTATTGACAGTGGAGGCCGAAGCGAGGCATAAGGTGGAAACGCTGGAGCAGGAGTTGGCTGAAGCTCAAAAGGAGGCAGAGTACCAGCGGGGGCTAAATGCCAACTTGTTGAGGATTTCTAAAGAGCGGGCCAACGCTGACCGGAGACTGAAACCCAAAAAAGAACACACAGGATATTTTGTTGTATCTACACTTGAAAAAGACTACCGATTTAAGATAAGCCGTAGCCAATGGAGCCAGGTAAGACTTTGGGAGACTATGTTGCAAAGTCTGTACTCAGTAGATTTTACGGAAGAACAGGCCAGAATACAGATTCGGGACGATCTCTTTGGCATGAACGAAGACAGTTTACGTCTGACTAGTAAAATCGGGATTGCTTTTGTCTATCACGGACGATATGAGGATTTGATTAAGAAGGAGGACTGGAAGACAAAATACATGGCGGAGAATATTGCACTGGATCAGGAACTAAAGCTCCGGGCTAATTTTAGGGCTGGCTATTGGGAGGCCAGTTTCTTACACACAAGGCCACTTGGAATTGTCCCACCGAAAATGCGGGTTCAGTAATTTATGGCCCACAAACGCCATTTTATGGCCCACAGGAGCCGTTTGCGGATGCGGGATGGGTTTCCATATGCTGTAGGTTACAAGGGGCACAGAAGTCCTCTAAATGGCTGTTGGAATGGATTACCGGCACGGCAGAAAATTTTGTGTAAGCGTATTTCGACAAAGACAAGGATGGCGCT
>JAFLTD010000326.1 GCA_022510625.1 Lachnospiraceae bacterium | reverse complement strand
ATGTACATGCACTTCACTTTCCCGCAGAACGGTGTGCGGTACATCGCCATCAATGATGATGTCGATACCGCAGACATGATCAGCGTCAATAACGACATCGCCGGATTCCGCAACTGGTTCAATGAGTTCTATGCGAGAGACACAAGTCGTAAAGTCCGAGCAGTCAACAAGGCCAAGGGCGAACGGGGTGAACCGCTGACGTACAATATACCCTATGGATATATGAAAGACCCCGCCAACCCGAAACATTGGCTGGTGGATCCGGAAGCGGCAGAGGTTGTCAAGCAAATCTTCCAACTGTGCATGGAAGGCCGGGGCCCGTTGCAGATTGCGAAACAACTGACTGCTGAAAAGGTTCTGAACCCGACCGCCTACAAGCGACAAAAGGGATTGAATACTCCCGGAGGCACACCGGCTGATCCGACATTCTGGGGAGACAGTACCGTTGTCCATATCTTGGAGCGAAGAGAGTACACGGGCTGCACTGTCAACTTCCGCACTTACACCAATTCGCTTTGGGATAAAACACGGCATCAGAATCCCATCGAGAAACAGGCCATCTTCCCGAATACGCATGAAGCGATCATTGATGAAGATGTGTTTGAACAGGTGCAGGTAATCCGTTCCAAGCGGCATCGAATGACGCGGACAGGATACAGCAGCATGTTCTCTGGGTTGGTATATTGCGCGGATTGTGGGCAGCGAATGATGTACGGAGCGACCAATAACTATCGAAGGGACTGCGCATTCTTCGATTGCAGCACCCATCGAAAGTCGCGCGGGAGTAGTTGCAAAGGGCATTTCATCCGGGAAGCGGTGCTTGAACAGCTTGTCCTAAAACATATCCAGATGGTCACTGACTGCATCCTCTTCCACGAGGAATACTTCCGAAAGGCCATGTATGAATTGCGACAGGCTCAAAGTGAGGAAGAGATTCGCGGCTTGCGCAAGCAACTGGAGCGGAAGGACAAACGGATTGCCGAGCTAAAGCGACTGTTCATGAAAATCTACGAGGACAACGCAGCCGGAAGGTTAAGCGATGATCGCTACGAAATGCTCAGCGCGACCTACGAAACCGAGCAGAAGCAGTTGGAAGCTGAAGTCCTGCAGCTCCGGGAAGAAATCGCGGTACAGGAAAAGCAGAACGAATTTGT
>JAFLTD010000325.1 GCA_022510625.1 Lachnospiraceae bacterium | reverse complement strand
GAATTGCATTCTTTGCTCAGTTTAAGATAGCTCTTGCATACCTTAAAAAATACTTCAATATCCCAGCGTTTCCCATAAATGCGGATGATTTCTTCTTCACTCAGGGAAGTGTCAGTTGAGATCAGACAAAGGTATTCCTTCCGTTTATTACGGTTGCGCACATACACTACTTTTGCGGGGATGGCCTCCCCATCCTTTACGGCTTCCACCATGATGGAAAGCAGATACCTTGACCTTCCGCGTCTCTTCTTGTTCTTATTGTAGATGGAGATCAATGACATGTCTTCACTGTTGTAGCGGAAGAACATTTTCGGGGTTTTCTTTACCATTCCGATTACGTCATAACCAATCCCTTTTACGGCATGAAGGGAAGACGGAGAGGTAAACCAGCTGTCAAAGAGGACGTATTGTGCCGGAATTGCTGCACTTTTAGCCGCTTTTAACAGTGTCAGCATTGCATCTGTCCCCTTTTCCATGGAAAGCTGGCGCCGTTTGTATCCCGCAGTCCTTTTATCCACGGCATTGGCATCATTTATGCGGCTTTTCCTGTTTTCAGAAGACAGCAGGATACAGTTGACTGGCAGAAATGTACTTCCGTCTGACCAGCCTGTGGTCAGCATACGGAATCCAAATTTATAGGCGCGTTTCGCATGGTCGTATACCTTGGCAAGCAGTTCCACTTTCTTTGAGCGGTTACGCTCAAACATGGAATCGTCAACGATCAGGACATTCTCGCGCTCTTCTGAATCCAGCGGGACAATGGCTTCTTTGATAATCCGGGACGCAAGTATTGTGGTAAAACGGATCCAGTTGATCTGGAGCATCCGCATAAAGCGGTATACGGTGTCTTTCGCAAAGGACGGCGCATTTTTACCGGTAATAAGGCTCATATACATGCTCCTGTTGGAAAATATCAACAGGAACAGGTACTGGAATACTTCTATGACAGGGATCCCCTTTTTCTTATAAGCATTGGCCGCCTTTAGTGCGGAAGAGATACGGAATCTGGAAAAAAATCTTTTGATTGACGCTGAAATCTGCTTATCATCCTGGGTGTTTTGTGTTATACTTTTATCCATAGCATGAACCCTCCGGTTTAATTGTTTGTGGTAATTCAATTATACCAAAACCAGGTGCTTCATGCTATTCTTTTGC
>JAFLTD010000324.1 GCA_022510625.1 Lachnospiraceae bacterium | reverse complement strand
TAAATTTTCTTGCCATACACAAAGTATGCCTACGAAAATTTGCCTCGTCCGGCGGAAAAATCTATCGCCCATTCGGCATTTTCGGCTGTGAATACAGGTTCTTAGACTGGGCCTGCCTGGGCTGGAACAAACCCAGCATCGATTTCTACCTCTCTCTGGACACCACGCTCATGGATCAGTGGACAGTCCACAGGGGATATCCTGCACAGGATGGCCGATGGTTAAATGCGGTTGAGTCCATTCTCTTATGATTACAGCGTAGTAGTTTTTTCCCTGTTAGCCCCTCAAAACTTTTCTTTCCTTTTTAGCTGACATATGCTATACTATTACCGAGGAGATGTTTTTGATGCAACCGGCCTATTATGTTGTTGATGCAATCACAGGCACACAAATCCCTGCCACGATTCGTCATGCAACACAGAATGATTTTCTCAAGACCAAGAATGAGCAATGGCAAACAAGCTGGCTGTCCAAGTTTATTCAGCAAGAAGCTTTGGAAAAGTATGCGCTGGAGCTCAACGCCACAAAGGAGCTGGTTGGTCTCGGGGCGTATCGCGATGCGCCGGAAGGCATTCTTGTTGCGGTGGAGTATATCGAAAGCGCACCGAACAGCAACCCAACTCAGACAAATTTCCGCAAGTTCAGAGGTATCGGCGCGGCATTGTTGGCATTTGGCATTCAGCTTTCTGTTGACTATGGTTACGGCGGCACGATTTATTTAAAAGCAAAAACTTCAGAACTCCGGGAACACTACATACGAAACTTCGGAGCTATTCCCTTCAGTCATGTTGATCCGTTCATGCTTTTGATTGATGGAGATGCCGCAAATAATCTGTTTTCAAGGTTTTTAAAGGAGGAGTAAATGATGCTGGAAGAGAAATATCTAAAGTTAGATGACTTGGCCGCGCCTGATAGGTATGTTGCCCCTTCCACCAGCGAGGATTTAGCCTATATCGCTCATTTTCGTCAGGCTTGCAAACGGTACAACATTGATTTCGCCTCCGCGGATCAAGATGAGCGTGATTTTGTCATACGCATGGCAGAAAAGAATTTCGCCCAGAAACGGGCGTAGACCCATACCGTGACCCAGACTGCGAAAAGAGCGCACGGAATCAGTGGAGACAAGAGGCTCAAAGAGTAACTTTTACCCGAGCCGAAAGCGCCAAAA
>JAFLTD010000323.1 GCA_022510625.1 Lachnospiraceae bacterium | reverse complement strand
GATTACCTTAGAAAATTGAATATTCGGATCATCGGCCTCCCCGAGGGAGTAGAAAGAGAATCTGGGATGCAAGCAGTGCTTGATGAAATTATACAGGAAAACTTCCAAAACACTTGGAACACGAATCCACCCCGCATACAGGATGGACAGAGAACTCCCAACAGACATGATCCAAAGAGATCTTCACCCAGACACACGGTGCTCAAGTTCTACTCCAATGAAGACAAAGAAGGAATCCTGAGACAAGTACGAAGTAGAGAAAAGATCACATACAGGGGAAAACCCATCAGAATCACTGCTGGAGAGAATGGACAAAGATCTTCCAAGTCCTGAAACAAAACAACTGTCAACCAAAAATAATCTACCCAGCAAAGATCTCATTTGTATATGAGAACGAAATCAGATACTTCAATAGCAAAGAAAAACTAGAAGAATATGTCTACACAAAACCAGCTCTGCAAAGTCTCCTTAGAAATGCGCTAGTCCCGGACAAAAAGGAGGCAAATCACAAACAAAGTTGGCAAATAAGAAGGTCTCCAAACTAAAGGCCGCACAAACAAGACAATTACATAGGCAACAACACACACACAACACAATCACATGGCAGGGCAAAATTGCAACCTCTCAATTTTAACTCTCAACACAAATGGTCTAAATTCACCAATCAAAAGACAGAGATTAATAGAATGGATCATCAAACAAGACCCAACCATCTGTTGCCTACAAGAAACGCATCTAACCAGAAAGGATGCAAAGAAACTGAAAGTGAAGGGATGGAAAAAGATATTTCACGCCAATAGACGAGAAAAAAAAGCTGGGGTAGCTATCCTAATTTCAGACGAGATAGATTTCATTCTAACTAACATCAAAAGAGACAGGGAAGGCCATTTTATACTGGTGAAAGGAATGATCCATCAAGAAGCAATCACCATCATTAATGTTTATGCACCGAATCTTAATGCACCTAGTTACGTAAAGCAATTACTTACAGACTTAAGGGAAGACATAGACACCCGCACAATTCTTGTAGGCGATCTCAACACACCTCTAACAACAATGGACCGGTCTACGAAACAAAAACTCAACAAAGAAACAACAGAGCTCACACAAACAATAGAACAACTGGACTTAGTAGACATATATAGAACTTTTTATCCTAAGGCCACAGACTATAC
>JAFLTD010000322.1 GCA_022510625.1 Lachnospiraceae bacterium | reverse complement strand
AAATCCCGGACCCCATAGCGGCCTCATTGGGATCGCCTATGGCAACGGGTATCCCCTTTCCTTTCAGCATCTCGCAAATCAACTCTTCAATATTCGAGTAAGTTTTCCCGTTATATCTGACACTATCAAAGCTGTTTATGAACTTTTTGAATTTGCTTCTGCGTATCGTCTTATGTCCGCCGTGTTTGACGGCGTGGATCTCGTTGGCGTCTGCCTTGAAGGGGCGCAAATAGAGAATCGACTGCTCGGGATCGATTTCATTGACCGCGCTGTTTCTTTCCTTTTGCAGCTGGTCCTGCTCTTCCGAGATAACCCTGGCCTTTCTCATCCGAATGATGAGGTAAGGAATGAGCGCCAATATGCCAATCCCAAAGCAGATCCCCAAAATGATGTACTGCTGATAGAGCGGGAGACTATCTAAGACATCCGATATCAGCAAAGCGAAAGCCACTATCAAAAGTAATAACACGAATAACAGCGTATTAACCCACTGGGGCAGCTTACTCATTTTGATCCCACCCCCTTCCCATTCCAATGCTTGGTGAGGATGTGCGCCAATGTCTATCATTTCGACCATATTGGAACGAAATCTAATATAATTGACACATTATATCACATAAATAATTTCGATACAAGTTTGAATGGAGAAAAATATCCGGGAAATTGTACGTCTATATGATTGCGTTTTCTCCAGAGGAAGAAATGTAATGGAATTATTTCACCATAGCGGGCCACAAAATACAAGCGGGCTCACTCAGAATTTGCGTCACAGTAAACAACAAAGGGCATCCCAAAACCAGTCCCGCCTCTGCCCTTTCATCCCTTGCCATATTTCTCCCGAAGGCTTTGGTACCCTTGCTGATCCTCCCGCCGCAGTTCGTCTGCGGTTCGCAATTCCCATGCGGGTTCTCCCACGCCCAAGTCAAGCTCAAGTATCGTTTCCGGATAGTGCGCCTCCGCGTCAAAGCCGAGGTTTCCCGCTACCATGCGCTGCCACACAGTCTCCTCCACCAGCTCTGCCTTGTCTGTTTCGTAGCTTTTCAACTCGTGGGTCGTGTCGATCCGCCGCAGGAATTCCTCTGCGGTCAACTCCCCATTTAGATATTCCATCCGGGCCAGGCGCACGTTCTCGCTCCACGCGGTGTACTGGTCGTAGTCCATAGGAATCAAGTTAATGCG
>JAFLTD010000321.1 GCA_022510625.1 Lachnospiraceae bacterium | reverse complement strand
ATGAATTCCAATTGTTTTCTTTCGTTCATTGAATTCCTCCTGTCGAATAAATTTTCCGAAAACAAAACCCCGCCGATGACCTACGGGATCGCTCTCTATATACCTACCGACACGAAAAAAGATTTTTATGCACTCACTGATATAATTTTTGCCATGTAATATTTTACAATGTTGTGTTGTTTCTTTTATGCAATTTCACAACAGAAGAATTTGCGATTAGATTATGGACTGTAACCGCAAAAAATCAGCCGTGGAATGAATTTTCATTCTGCGGCTGTTAAGAACTGTTTAAATTTCGAGATTTTTCGTGATACCGTACTTTGAGAAACGCCAAGCTTTTGTGCGATCTCGCTCTGGTTGTATCCCTCGGAGAGCAATTCAATTATTTTGCGTTCGTGTTCGTTAGCGTTCTCCAGCAGGTTTTCAATGAGGATATGTATGTCTGCTGTTGCTTCTATATTTGTCATATCAGAAACCTGTGGTGGTTCTCCTGATGGAAAGTGTTCTGCTTTTTCATCCAACGATTCAATCTTAACTTTGGCACGGGTGTGATTCCACTTTTTATCGTGATCCATCTTAGGGTAGTTCAATGATTTGTTTTGATTAAAATCATCGTCGCTGGAGAATTCCCTTGCCGATTCCGACAAACCCTTGATGTCTAATGTTTGCATCAATGCGTTTGTGGTGTTATGAAGTTCGGTATCGCCCATACTGCCTTTGAGCAGTCTCGGAAGAACGAATATATTCAATACATTCCAGAATGCTTTTCTGTCATTGCAGAGTTTAACTACATTGTCTACGATTATCCTCTGAACACGCTCTCTAATAAGCTCGGGAGGGAAGTCCTTTGAATAGCAGTCTTGCGGATGCGGCAAGCTCAGTGACTTTGAAATTGATTTCCACTCTGCGTTGACGAGCTTCAGCACTCGATTGTGGAGTTTAAGCTCATTTTCGCTATATTCGGACGGGCCTTTCACAAGCAGGGTAGAGAAGTCGTTCTCGTGAAACGCCTCTCTTAGTTTGTCCAATGTTATTACTTTTTCATTTAAAAGGTCTGACATTTATCCTCTGGCTGCGTGATTTTAGATGGGGTACTCATCTGGTACTATTTCACTGTATGGCAACCATTATATAGCTAATTATGAGGCTTGTCAACGTATTTTGCAAATTTTGGTGCGTA
>JAFLTD010000320.1 GCA_022510625.1 Lachnospiraceae bacterium | reverse complement strand
TACTTGATAACTCTTCACGATACCAATAGTATTTGGCAAACTCATCATACGACTTCATTTCGCTAAAATTTGGACGCTTTCCCATAATGGTTTCTCCATCAAATTCTGATTTATTGCTACGTCACAAATGTCATCTATTCGCATTCTCTAAGGCTTTCATTCCGGCCATCAATACTTTCAATGAAAGTTCAAAACTATCATTGATCGAAATAGGATTTCCAAAAGCATTATGATTGACTAACAGAGCAAAGCCTTCCAAAAAGCTGCGGAATGTTCTCACAAGATGATCGCTATCCTCTTGTGAGATATTCAACGATGAAAAAACTTTTAACACAACAGGAAACAGCTTTTTCGTAGCGTTATTTGTTTCATCATTTTCAAACTTATTGTACCAAACCATTGCATTGAAAACGCCTGGATTTGTCGTTGCATATTCAAATACCGTGCGGCACATGACTTCTATGGCGTTATATCCACTAATACCAGCTACCGCCTCTAAAATCTGATCTTCCATTTGAAGCCAGCCATAAAGCATCAGTTCTTTTTTCAGATCGTCAAGACCACTTATATGATTGTAAAGAGAAGGAGGCTGAATATTCAAATCATTTGCAAGAGCTTTTAACGTGATATTATCAAGCCCTACATTATTTGCAAGTTGCGCCGCTCTGTAGATGATGACGTCTTTATCAAGTCCCATTCGTGCCATAATACACCTCCACAAAATAATCACAATAGTATTATAACTAATGTGAATAGTTTTGTCAAGTGGACGCTTTATTGGGGGTTTGCAAACAGTGAATTAAACCTGTCCGCTGCTTTTCCCATGCAGTCAATGTGTTATGGTTTTAACTCTCTAAAATGCACACCCTTACACCTACCTTACGGGCATAGTCAAGGGTGTTTTTCGTGCCGCCTTTCTCGCCATTGAAAACAGCGATTACCCGTTCCGAGTGATCTACCATCCAGCGATTGCGCTCTTGGAAAGAGGCATAAGCAAAACGGGGCTGGAATACTTTTGAGCCGTTTGCCTGGGCGAGTATGCTCCGGTACAGGTTGCGCCATGTATCTGCCCACTTATTCTCAAAGCCCTCATACGGGATAGCACAAAAAAGTGTAATGCCGGGATTTACTGCTCTGCGCGCCAAGACCAGCTCCGCCGCCCACATATCCACGCCGCGCGCCATGC
>JAFLTD010000032.1 GCA_022510625.1 Lachnospiraceae bacterium | reverse complement strand
GGTTAGCGATGAACAAGTTAGAGTTACAAAAAACAGCTAATGAAGTCCGCAAAGGAATTGTGACCGCTGTGCACGGCGCGAAGGCCGGACACCCGGGCGGCTCATTGTCTGCGGCGGACATCTTTACTTATCTCTATTTTGAGGAGATGAATATTGACCCGAAGGATCCCAAGAAAGCGGACAGAGACCGTTTTGTGCTGTCTAAAGGGCACACGGCCCCGGGATTGTATTCCGCACTGGCCAACAGAGGATACTTCCCGGTAGAGGACTTAAAAACATTGCGTCATCTGGGTTCCTATCTTCAGGGACACCCCTGTATGCAGGAGACACCCGGCGTGGATATGTCTTCCGGCTCACTCGGACAGGGGATCTCCGCGGCGGTAGGTATGGCGCTGGCAGGAAAGATGGATAACAAGAATTACAGAGTGTACACGCTGCTTGGCGACGGTGAGATTCAGGAAGGTCAGGTATGGGAAGCTTCCATGTTTGCAGGGCATCGCAAGCTGGACAATCTGGTAGTGATCGTGGACAATAACGGATTGCAGATTGACGGTAAGATTGACGATGTATGTTCCCCTTATCCGATTGACAAGAAGTTTGAGGCATTCAATTTCCATGTGATCAATATAGACGGCAATGATTTCGATCAGATTGATGCCGCATTTAAAGAGGCCAAGGCCACCAAGGGTATGCCTACGGCTATCATCTGTAAGACCGTTAAGGGCAAGGGTGTCTCCTTCATGGAAAACAATGCGGGCTGGCACGGCAAGGCGCCCAATGACGAGGAGTATGCAACGGCAATGGCAGATCTTGAGAAGATCGGTGTAGAATTAGGAGGTGCAAACTGATGGCAGATGTAAAGAAAATTGCTACACGTGAAAGTTATGGTAATGCACTGGCTGAATGCGGCGCCGATTTCCCGAATCTGGTTGTTCTGGATGCGGACCTTGCAGGGGCAACCAAGACGAGTGTATTCCAGAAAGCATATCCGGACCGTCACATTGACTGCGGTATTGCGGAATGTAACATGACAGGTATCGCGGCGGGTCTTGCAACCTGCGGCAAAGTACCTTTTATCAGTTCCTTCGCTATGTTCGCGGCGGGACGTAACTATGAGCAGGTTCGTAACTCCATCGGCTATCCGCACCTCAATGTGAAGATCGGTGCGACCCATGCGGGTATTACGGTAGGTGAGGACGGCGCGACTCATCAGTGTAACGAAGATGTGGCGCTTATGAGAACCATCCCGGGCATGACCGTTATCGTTCCCTCCGATGATGTGGAGGCTAAAGCGGCGGTTCGTGCGGCGATCGAGCATGAAGGACCGGTCTATCTCCGTTTCGGTCGTGCGGCAGTTCCGGTGATCAATGACAGACCGGACTATCAATTTGAGATCGGTAAGGGCGTTCTTCTCCGCGAGGGTAAGGATGTGACGATCATTGCCAGCGGCATCACGGTGGCATCCGCTCTGGAGGCGGCAGAGATGCTGGCGGCGGACGGCATCAGTGCCGAGGTGATCAATATTCACACGATCAAACCTCTGGACGAGGAGCTGGTGCTTACTTCCGCGAAGAAGACAGGCAAGGTGGTAACGGCTGAGGAGCACACCGTCATCGGCGGGCTGGGCAGTGCAGTTTGTGACTGTCTGTCGGAGAAGTGTCCCACACCCGTTCTCAAGATCGGTATGAAGGACGTGTTCGGTGAGTCCGGTTCGGCGAATGCGCTGGTAGAGAAGTATGGTTTGGATGGCAAAGGCATATACGGTTCCGTGAAGGATTTTGTAAAATGATAAGAAAAAATATCTTATCTCCCTCCATACTGGCGGCGGATTTCTCTGTTTTGGGGGAGCAGATTCATGAGGCGGCCACGGCGGGCGCACAGTATCTTCATATTGACGTGATGGACGGAGTGTTTGTGCCGTCGATCTCCTTCGGGATGCCTGTCGTGAAGACGATTCGCAAGACGACGGATCTCGTATTCGATGTACATCTGATGATCGTGGAGCCGGAGCGGTACGTGGAGGAATTTGCACAGTGCGGAGCCGACAGCATCACCTTTCACCTGGAAGCGGCGAAGGATGTCGATGCTTTGATTGATCGGATTCATGGACTGGGATGTAAGGCGGGAATGTCGATCAAACCACAGACGCCGGTGGAGGCGGTCAGGAAGTATCTGAGTAAGTTGGATATGCTTCTTGTGATGACAGTGGAACCGGGGTTCGGAGGTCAGAAGTACATTCCGGAATCTACGGAGCGGATCAGACAGATCAGACAGATGGAGCAGGATCTGGGAACAGAACTGGACATCCAGGTGGACGGCGGCATAACCCGGGATAATATCAGAGTTGTGCTGGATGCCGGAGCGAACGTGATCGTGGCGGGATCGGCAGTCTTCCAGGGCAATATAACAGAAAATGTCAAAGCACTTATGGCGCAGTTTTAAACTGCGCCATTTCTATGTGATTTCCGATATTTCAATACTTTTTTCGCATATTATCGTTTTTGTATTTTCATCAAGTATTCTATTCCACAATATTTTGCAGCCACACGCCCTTTTTGACCAGTATGAATCCGATCACACACTTGATGATATCGCCCGCCTGAACGAGAGCGTAGACGGCAATCACCGGCAGTGTCGTAAAGCGGCTTAAGGTGAAGGCGATTGTCACACTGACGCACCAGATGAATACGCTGTCGAACAGGAATGTGACGATGGTCTTGCCGCCGGAGCGCAGTGTGAAGTAGGAGGCGTGCAGAAAAGCGTTCATCGGCATAAACAAGGCGGTGACCATGATGAAGGATTTCGCGAGCTGCCGCACATCGTCGCCGGTATTATACAACATCGGAAATAACGGCGCCAGAAAGAACATGACCGTTGCGGCGCAGCTGCAGCACAGGACAGAGAAGGTGATCATCTTGTTGTCCGTGTCGCGCGCTTCTTTCATCCTGCCCGCACCCAGCAGCTGCCCTATGATAATTGCGACGGAGTCACCCAGCGCAATAAATACGATGTTGAACACATTGTTGATTGTGCTCGAGATGTTCTGTGCGGCAACGACATTAAGACCGCGAACGGAATAGCACTGTGCAAGCATTGCCATGCCCGATGCCCACAGCGTCTCATTGAAGAGGAGGGGCAGGCCCTTGATGAGTATCTTCTGCGCGAGGTCAACGGGTACTTTCAAAGTGGAATACAATCCCTCGACGAAAGGGTTTAACTCCTTATGCCTGTGGGTGTGGATCAGCACGATCGATGCCTCCGTATAGCGGGAAATGATGGTAGCCAGTGCAGCGCCCCGGACGCCGAGAGCCGGCATGCCTAATTTGCCGTAGATCAGAACATAGTTCAGAATAAGGTTCACAAGGACGGCTGCTATCCCTGCCTTCATGGGCAGAACCGTCTGTCCGCATTCGCGCAGTGTGCTGGAGTAGACCTGTACCATCATGAAGGGAGGCAGGCCGAGCAGTATGATGAGCAGATACTGCCTGCCATAATGTAATGTGGCGGCTATGCTCTCGGCAGTGCCTTCGCCGTGCAGATACAGCGAAATCAGGTCATTGCCCGCTGTCAGCAAAAGAATGACGGTAAACAAGGTCACAACCGTGACGATCCACAGCTTGAAACGGACCGTACGGCGCACACCTTCATCGTTCTTCTGACCGAAGTATTGGGCCGTGAAAATACCCGCGCCCGATACGCCGCCGAACAGACAGAGATTGTACACGAAGATCAGCTGATTGACAATGGCTACGCCTGACATCGGTGCCGTTCCGATGCGTCCGATCATGATATTGTCCAGAAGGTTTACGAAATTCGTGATGCCGTTCTGTATCATGATCGGGACGGCGATAGCGAGCACCATCTTATAGAATGCCTTGTCCCCTATGAATTTATGAATAAAACCGGATCTTGTTTCTTTCATCGTATTTTCTCCCCGTACAATCTTAGCATAATATACCGGTGCAGAGAAGAGCATTTATTCTTAACAGACAGCGGGATAATCTGACAACATTTTGTTGTATATGGAGAAAACAAACTGCAATATAAAAATATATGATATGATCCCATATATTTCTATTAAAATAAAGTAAGCAAAATAAAGCATATTGTATAACTAAATTAGGACAGCGATGTGCTTTGTTTTATGCTGTATTATGTCGAATCTTGTCGTTACAACTACACATTTCGTTTATTTTTTAAGGATTTTGGGTGTAAATTCTTCTTGATATTCTACGGATAATAAAATAGTATTGAAATAAGAGGTTATTTCTAATATTATGACTACAATGCTAGTTGTAGGGATACAGGAGGCAGATTATGACACTTGAAAACTTAACGGATTGTGAACAGCTGGTGATGAAGACAGTTTGGGACGCCGAAGATGAGCTCAGCCTTATGGAAATTATGCAGAGGGTGAACGATAAGTACCATAAGGAGTGGAAGCCGCAGACGGTATCTACCTTCCTGGCGCGTCTGGTGAGGAAGGGATATTTAAGGCATTATCGTCAGGGGCGTGTGTTCTTCTATCAAATTCTGGTTCCGCTGGAGGAGTACAAGGGGCAGTTGACGAATGATTACGTGAACTTCTGGAATCATGACAATGCAGATGAGTTTCTTTGTGCGCTTGCGCAGGAAAGACCGTTACGACAGGATGAGATCGAAAGGATACAAACTTTGATCGATGAATTTAGCGAGTAATTTATTTGTTCTGCTGTTAATGCTGGATATGACCGGAACGATATTCTTCCTGGTGGGAAATCTATTCCGGAAATTAATCAAAAACGATGTCGTGTTTCTGCGCTTTCTGACCAAAGCGACATTGTACGCTTATCTTATACCGTTTGTCTATGTGATACTGTATCTGACAAAACGGGTCACAGAAATTGGAGTTGTGAGCGATTACAATATGTTCTACAATACACCTCTGATACTGGAGTCGGAAGCAGTGTTGGGGTGTATTTGGATTGTACTTTTCTTCGCACTTCTCATCTACAGGCTGTACCGTCGTTATCGCTGGGTGCAGATCTGCAGGGGCAACATTCCGGAGGAGGACGATCGAGTTATGCAAGTGTTTGCACAGACCTGTGCCGGGCTCGGAATTGACGGCAAAGTGTCGCTGTGCAGGAATGATTCCATAGACACGCCGTGTATCACCCGCTATCACGGATATGTCGTGATGCTGCCGCTTGCGTGTTACACGGAGGAGGAAGCAAGGATCATCTTCTACCATGAGCTGTGTCATTATTTGAACGGTGACCTGTATCTCAAGACAATGGGCTGTATTGCCGTTCTGCTGCATGTATTTAATCCTGCGGTACATATTCTCATGAAGCGGTTGGATCTGCTTTGTGAGCAATGCTGCGACAGAGTGGCATGTGAAAAGGGAATGGAGATATTTACAAAGCAGGAGTATTTCCGGATCATTCTGAAATCTGTTCTGAATAGCGGTAAGAATGACCGGTATCAGTTGTTCGCGCTGGCGGACGACAAATCCAGTTACGAGAGGAGAGTGGAGTACATGTTTGGGTATCATGTAAACGGCGGACTGAGAAAGGGCAGTGCGGTTGTGCTGGCAGCCTGTTTTCTGCTTGGCAGCAGTATTACGTCTCTGGCGGCGGGCGATGGCGTGACGGGTGCCTATCAGGATTTGGTGCAGAAGACCAGCGTCAGGAGTACTTATGACGAAGACGAGGCGGACGTCCTTGCAATGATGGCCGACGAGGCGGATGTCACGGATGAGGAGATGGTTGAGATTCTGTCGAAGGCCTACGACCTGGACCCCGAGAAGGTGATCATCATGGATGACGGCATCGAGCCCTACAGTGATGACGATGAGCCAATCCATATCACGTGGCTGATCGACCCGGGATATTCTTATATGTCGGCCCGCTTTAAGCTGCATGTGGGTGAGGTTGTAGATGTATTTGTTTATCCAACACCTAAAGATCTGGAATACGAGATGGGCATCAGGGACCCCGAGCTTACCATGTGGTATAAGGAGGGCACCGGTAAGCTCAAAATGAGCTATACTGCTGAGATCGACGGATACCACCACTTCTATGTGACCAACCGGAGCGACACCGAGAAGCTGCATGTTGAGGCGTACCTTTTTCTGCCTTAACCACTTGTCAGAATTACAGGCATAATATTCAGGGAGTATGGCAATCGCCATGACAGAGTCCGGCCGGTGCTATACTCCCTGATTGTGTGTATTATTCTGTATGCATCCTCATATCTGTCAGATATCGCAGTATGACAATGTAAATCTCGCGGTATGTTAACGGTGTGTCCGGCTACTTGACCCGCTTGATGGAGTTGCGCATCACCAGCAGTTCGTAGTAGTCCAACAGAGACTGCGTATTGTGCGCATCCAGTTCCATCACCGTATTCAGCAGGTCGCCCACGGTGAAGTCGCCGGCAAGATGGTGATTCAGCGTGTCTATGCTCGCTTTATAGTCTGTCCGCTGCAGCATGTAGTCCGTGGATACATCGAAGAAATCCGCCAGCATAATCAGCGTATTTAAGTCGGGCAGGTGAACCCCTTTCTCGTAGTTGGAGATGGTCGCCACGGTCACGTTTAAGTGCGTTGCCACTTCTTTTTGCAGAATACCTCTTTCTTTGCGTAATTTTGCGAGTAATTTACCAAATTCCATATTGTTCTCCGGCACACGATCCGTGCATGTGTGTTTGTCGTATGTGTCTACATGATTTAGTGTCCGCCGTATGTATGGCTGCCTTTCTCACCTTGATTCTAGGATAATTTTACGATAAAAGGAATGAAAATAAACAATACAAATAAAAAATGATCTTTTTCGACGAAATATTTCACGAAAAGTTAATTTCATGATACGGTACGTTGATTGTGAATCGGACATAAATATTCAAAAAAACCCCTGATATTACTTGAAAAGAGTCAGAGCAAGGAGTAGTATGTGATTATGTGTATCGCAACAGAAATATCATTGGTATCAAGAGATGCGGCGTAGTGTGTAATGCGCTTCGGAACGGAGGAAGAGATGGCGATTTACTGTAATCAGGTGGGATACCTGCCGCAGAGCAGGAAGATGGCGGTTATGACCGCGGGAGAAAAATTTCAGGTGATTCGGGTAGAGGGCACGTCGGAGCAGACGGTATTTAACGGCACAGCGCGCGATGCGGGTCCGGACAAGGCTTCGGGAGATCATGTGCATGTGGCGGACTTCAGCGAGATCAGGCAGGAGGGGCTTTACTATGTGCAGAACGATGCGGGTGAGAAATCCCATCGTTTCGGTATCGGACAGGACATTTACCGGGCGCTGCAGCGGGATATGACGAAGGCATTGTACTATCAGCGCTGCGGGTGTGCACTGGAAGCAGAGTACGCAGGAGAATACACGCACTCGTGCTGTCATACGGACGATGCCGTCCTGTGGACGGACCGGAGTGTGGTGAAAGAAGTGAGAGGCGGCTGGCACGATGCGGGCGATTTCGGAAGATATATCTCCCCGGCTGCGGTGGCGGTGGCGCATCTTCTCTATGCGTATCAGCTGTTTCCCACGAGTTTTGAGGAGAGCCTGAACATACCGGAATCGGGCAACGGTGTGCCGGATGTGTTGAATGAGTGCCGCTATGAGCTGGAGTGGATGCTGAAGATGCAGGATGAGGAGGGCGGCGCATATCACAAGCTGACGACGGAGCGTCATCCCGACTTTATCATGCCCGAAGAAGATAAGGATCAGTTCTATCTTTTCCCTGTCTCATCCATGGCGACGGCGGACTATGCGGCGTCCATGGCGCTGGCGTCCAGAGTGTACAGGGCTTTTGACGGAGCTTTTGCCGACAAATTGTTTGATGCCGCGTTCAGGGCGTGGGGCTGGCTGGAGAAATATCCGCAGTACGTCGGCTTTAAGAATCCCGACGGCTGCAATACGGGAGAATATGATGATATCTGCGATCTGGATGAGAGATTGTGGGCGGCGGCGGAGATGCTTGTCACCACCGGTGAGCAGAAGTATCAGGAGAAGCTGACCGAACTGCTTAAGGAGGATCTGACCAAGACAGACTTCGGATGGACGGACGTGTCGGGCTTTGCGGCGCTCGCGATTCTGACCGACGCATCGCATAAGGCCGACGATGACAGCGTACGGGATCTGCGGGGGGCCGTGCTTGCGGAGGCGGACCGATTGGTGTCTGTAGCCGGGCAATCGGGTTACGGCGTGGCGATGGAGCCAGAAGATTATGTCTGGGGCAGCAACATGGTAGTTCTGAACCGCGGCATGCTGCTTGTGCTGGCGGCGCTCATCACGGAGCAGAATGAAGAATACGAGCAGACCGCGCTAGCGCAGATGAATTACCTGTTGGGAACGAATGCGGTGGACTACAGTTATGTGACGGGACACGGTGAGCACGCCTATATGCATCCCCACAACCGGCCGACAGAGTGTGACGGTATTGAACTGCCTATGCCCGGATGGGTGAGCGGCGGTCCTTTCAAGACACCTGCCGACCCGATCGGAATCGAGAGGATCAAGGCGGGCACGCCGCCGATGAAATGTTACGTGGACCACGCATCGTGCTATTCCCTGAATGAGATCACGATCTACTGGAATTCACCGGCAGTGTTCGTGACCGCATATTTTAACCGGAAGAGACAGTGACCATGAAGAAATTAGGCAGAAATGATCCGTGCTGGTGCGGCAGCGGCAGGAAATACAAATCGTGCCATATGGCATTTGATGAGAAAATCGAGCACTATGCGATGCAGGGACACATCGTCCCGAGACATGACATGTTAAAGACGCCGGAGCAGATTGAGGGAATCAGGCAGAGCAGTAAAATCAATATTGCCATATTGGATGAGATAGAGAAGCAGATTCATATCGGCATGAGCACGGAGGAAATCGACAGGCTGGTATGTGATATGACGAGGGATATGGGCGGTATTCCGGCTCCGTTGGGATATGACGGGTTTCCCAAGAGTGTCTGCACTTCCATCAACGAGGTGGTGTGCCACGGGATTCCGTGCAAGGAGCGTCTGCTGCAGGATGGGGATATCGTCAATGTGGATGTATCCACAATCTATAAGGGATATTTCTCGGATTCTTCACGGATGTTCATGCTGGGCGATGTGGCGCCGGAAACGCAGAAGCTGGTGCGGGTAGCCAGAGAGTGCATCGATGTGGGCCTTAAGCAGGTCAGGCCGTGGAATTTCCTGGGTGACATGGCACAGGCGATCAACGATCACGCCAAGGCGAACGGCTACTCCATCGTCCGTGAAATCGGCGGCCACGGCGTAGGGCTGGAGTTTCACGAGGAGCCCTTCGTCAGTTATGTGACCAACAGGGGGACGGAGATGCTTATGGTGCCGGGTATGGTCTTTACCATAGAGCCGATGGTGAACATGGGCAAAGCCGACATCTATATTGATGATGATGACGGCTGGACGGTCTATACCGATGACGGCAAGCCTTCCGCGCAGTGGGAAGTCACATTGGCGGTGACGGAGGACGGTTATGAAATACTGACGTACTGACATATTGATAAGCAGATATGTCGGCACGTTGATGTTCCGATATAATGACGATATTTCGTTTGTGATAATTAAGGTCAGAGTACATCAAGCTTTGCGGTGTATTCTGACTTTTTTAGTGCGAAAATATTGTGCAATATTCCGATATTGTCACAGCGCACAAAGTCTGTTATTGTATCTGTACAATCTTTGGACTCATATGAAAGTATACTTTATTCCGTGCATTGCGCAGCGCGGTTCCCGGCGGTTCGCCACTGATTTCCAAATGTTGAGCATGATTAGAATGATATTGTCATGAGAATTATATTTGATCAAAAGGAGATGAGAGTATTATATGAGAGAATTTATGACAAAATTGTCAGATTATTTGAACGAGAGAAGGAATAATCCCGAGAGACAGGAAGACCGGCTTGCCGTTGTGATCATCGGGGTGGTCGCAGTGGTGATGATTGTTGCGCTGCTCCTGGTTCTGTGGGGACATATTGCGGGAGGGCGCACGCAGAAGAAGGCACAGAGCGCAGAGGACGATGTGTTGGTCTCGACCACGTATGCGGAGAAGATGGCGGAGTATATGGCGCAGAACGATGGACAGGAAACGCTCAGACAGGAGTATCTTGCAAGTATAGAATATCTGAACAGCAAAGTTGAAGAGCTGTTGGGCAGTATGACACAGGTGGAGCAGAATCTGTCGGAGACGATCGAACAGTATGGGGAGGAGAATACTGTGCTGCAAGAGCAAATGTCGGAGTTCCGCACGGAAGTCACCAATATTGTGCGGAATCTCAAAGAGACACAGACGCAGCTGTACGACCTGACCGATATTGTACAGGTCATGAATCAGGAAACCATTCCGATCATTCAGGAGCAGATTACGCAGCTGCGTGGGGATATGGACAAAGTACTTACCGATATTGCCAATCTGTACACAAAGATTGCCGGGCTGGAGCAGGAGGATGCCAAGTTGTGGGCAAGTATCGACAATTTGGAGAAAGTGCTGGATAGCAGAATCGGTGGACTGGCCGGACAGACATTGCAGTATCGGTATGACGAGGGTGCCAACACACTCTATTTGGAACCCTACAGGGAGTGAGAGGAGGTTTGATTATGAAAAGCAGCAAATTAACAGTGCTGATACTTGCCGTTGCAAGCTGTGCGATTGTGGCAGGTGCAGCGGAATTGAAAGCGGCGGCAGCGGGCAATGTCTCGGCGGGCAATCTTGACGCCGCAGGTGGCAGAGTGGTTTTTCATGAGTCGGATATTACATATTTAAAGAATGAGATAAATCTGCTCCAAAGCGAAACGGATTATTCCATATTGAATATGGGTTCTTCCGATCATGTATTGAATGCCTCGGCCGGCAGCAGGAGGAACCTGCTTCATTCCCGCGGTACGATCAATTACGCCGATGGACGGGTGGTGATCGGTTCAACCGATTTATGGAATTTGGCGGATGGTATTGACAAGCTGGAAAAAGATTACAGGGAGATGACGACTGCCGCCCTCAACAGTATAGGTACCTATTTTGATGCAGACGGAAATGCGGGTCACGTGGCGGCAGACGGAACGGATTACGTTCCGTCAAGCTGTGAGCAGCTTATGGCGGGACTTCTCCGGTCGCAGTCGGTAGACCATCTCACAGCCGCGCCGGTCACATCGGACAATATCACGGCGGGTGCAGCAGCGTGGGTGAACGGGCAGTGTATTATCGGAAACGGGGCGGATAACGCGAGGGCTTATCAGCGCGGAAGAGAAGACGGCCAAGCGGGGAACGGTGACGATGTCGGTATACAGTATACGTGTCACGAACATGTTACCGATGACGGACAATCGGGCTGGAAGGACAATCATGTCTTCTCCGGACGTGTCAGTCCGGGCGGATGTTTTACATCCGGCCGCCATAAACACGTTGATACCTGCCCTATCAGTGAAGTGAATATGGTCCTTATTTCTTATCACGATTATACCGATGGATGTGACTGGCACCATTGGGCGGATGAGGTAAAGTGTCAGCACCGATGCACCGGCTGCGGTGAAATGCACTTACATGAGGCCAAGAAATCCGAGTTTAACGGAAGCATTCCGGGTATGATTCCGTGTGATGTCATAGATCAGCACAAGCATTATGCATGCAAGGATTTACCTGTCAATACATGGGCTGTCGGCTGCGGCAGGAAAGCCGGGCAGGTTGAATCGGCAACGATTCATATCAGCTCAGGGAAGGAGTAAGCATATGTTGAAAATGAGAAAGAAAAGAGAGATGTTAGTCTGTACGGCGGCAGCGGTGTTGATCTGTATCGCTGCCGCCGGGGGAACAGTGTGCGCATCCGGCGGACAACGGCGCAATGCAATCAAATCACGCGGCATCATTGACTATGATAACGGTAAAGTAGTGATCGACCCCGCCGATCTGGGGATTCTGGCAGATGAGACGGATCGTCTTGAGATAACATATAAAACCGGCATTCGGGAGACCCTTACAAAGATTGGTGTGTATGTACAGCAGGATGGCAATGTCAGCCATGACAATAAGACGGATGTCGATGCGCAGCGGATTTCATTCGGAAGCCTTGTCAAAGGAATTTTGCAGTCACAGTCGGTTGCATATCTTGCCAATGTGCAGGCCTCCGACACCGGAGGATCAATCTATTATAAATTTGAGAAGAATAATTTGCTCGAGGTGACGGGCGATGACACGGGAATGCCGGTGTTTGTCGTGCCGGCGACGGAGGACAATCTTACGCTGCAGACAGCGGCGTGGGTAAACGGCCAATGCCTTACGGGAAATGGGTCCGACAGTCATTATTTCTACCTCAAAGGCTTCATAGAGGGTTATGCCGCCCGGGTAGGTGCTGCGGTAGAGTATCAATATGATGATACGGGCAAAATAGAATCCGCTAAACTTATTTACCCGTGACGGATACAGACCGGCTGAATGTACCGGGTACAGGCTGATTGTATGTGTCCGGCAATTGACAAGAGACTCCTTTTATTGTAGTCTTACGGTATACGCCGACTCCTTATTTTCTTTGTGTTTAAGATACGACGAATATAAGGAGACGGTTTTTGTGAAAGGAGTTCATGATGAATAAGGGCAAGTATTATATCACAACGGCGATTGCATATACTTCCGGAACACCGCATATCGGGAACAGCTATGAGATTGTTTTGGCGGACAGTATCGCCCGTTTTAAGAGAAAAGACGGATATGACGTGTTTTTCCAAACGGGAACGGACGAGCATGGTCAGAAAATCGAGTTGAAGGCGCAGGAAGGCGGTGTCACACCGAAACAGTTTGTGGATGGGGTCGCAGGCGAGATTCGCCGCATCTGCGATTCACTGAATACTTCCTATGATAAATTTATCCGCACGACGGATGATTACCATGAGAGACAGGTGCAGAAAATATTTAAGAGACTGCATGATCAGGGAGATATCTACAAGGGATACTATGAAGGTATGTACTGTACTCCCTGTGAGTCTTTCTGGACGGAGTCACAGCTTAAGGACGGCAAATGTCCTGACTGCGGCAGAGAGGTTAAGCCCGCTAAAGAAGAGGCCTATTTCTTCAGGATGAGCAAGTATGCCGACAGGCTGATTGAGCATATCAATACGCACCCGGAGTTTATCCAACCGGTGTCGCGCAAAAATGAGATGATGAACAACTTCCTTCTGCCGGGACTTCAGGATCTGTGTGTGTCCAGAACTTCCTACAAATGGGGAATTCCGGTAGATTTTGATGATAAGCATGTAATTTATGTGTGGATGGACGCGCTGACGAACTATATTACCGGCATCGGATACGAGGCCGAGGGGGAAAGCAGTGAGCAGTATAAGAAGTTCTGGCCGGCCGATCTGCACTTGATTGGCAAGGATATCATCCGTTTCCATACGATCTACTGGCCGATTTTCCTCATGGCACTGGGAGAGCCGCTGCCGAAGCAGGTATTCGGGCATCCGTGGCTTTTGCAGGGCGACGGTAAGATGAGTAAGTCCAAAGGTAATGTGATCTACGCCGATGACCTGATAGATTTCTTCGGTGTGGATGCGGTGCGCTATTTTGTGCTTCATGAGATGCCTTTTGAGAACGATGGCGTGATCACGTGGGATCTGATGGTGGAGCGCATGAACTCGGATCTGGCCAATACGCTCGGTAATCTGGTCAACAGGACAATTTCCATGAGCAATAAGTATTTCGGCGGCCGGGTGGAGAATAAGCGGGTCGGTGTGGATGCCGGTGCAGAGGATGTGGATGCCGATTTGTTCCGCGCGGTGACGGATACTTACACTAAGGTTTCCAAGAAGATGGATGAACTGCGTGTTGCGGATGCCATCACGGAAATATTTGCGCTGTTTAAGCGCTGTAACAAATATATTGATGAGACGATGCCGTGGGTACTGGCGAAAGATGAGGATAAGAAGGACAGACTTGCTACCGTGCTGTATAACCTGTTGAACGGTATATTGGTCGGCGCTTCTCTTTTGGAGCCCTATATGCCCGAAACGGCGGCGAAAATAGCTGAGCAGATCAATGCAAAATCAGTTGATTTTGCGGTGCTGGAGGAGTGTGCGGAGGGTCAGGATATTGCGAGGGCGTCCTCGTTGTATCCCGCAGGCAATCAGGTAACTGAGACGCCGGAGATTCTTTTTGCCCGCCAGGACCTGCAGGAGATCGCAGAGAAAGTGGATGCAATGTTCGAGGCACGCAAAGCGGCGGCAGGAGCTGCGCAGGAGGAGAATGCCGCGGCAGTCGAGGCGCCTGCGGACGTGATCGATGTGGAAGCGAAAGAGACAATTGTCTATGATGTTTTCGATCAGTGTCAGTTTAGGGTGGGCGAGATCATAGAGTGTAAAGAAGTGCCCAAATCCAAGAAACTTCTGTGTTCCAAAGTGCGCATCGGATCCGAAGTGAGACAGATTCTGTCCGGTATTAAGCAACATTACAGCGCGGAGGAGATGGTGGGCAAGAAGGTGATGGTGCTTGTCAATTTGCAGCCCAGAGAGATTGCGGGAATGATGTCGGAAGGCATGCTGTTGTGTGCCGAGGACGCGGACGGCAAGCTGGCTCTTATGACGCCGGAGAGACCGATGCCTGCCGGTGCGGAGATTTGTTAGAGAGGATTATCGTATGGTGACCAAGGAAGAGTTTTACTTTGATTCCAGAGACGGAGAGCATCAGATTCACGCAATCAGATGGATTCCGGATACAGAGAAGCCGGTGTGTATTTTGCAGATTGTACACGGCATGGCGGAGTATATAGACCGATATGATGATTTTGCAGGTTATCTGGCGGATAAGGGAGTACTGGTGGTGGGTGACGACCATCTCGGACACGGTAAATCCGTGAAGCCGGGGGAGCCCTACGGTTATTTTTGTAAGGACGATGCACCGACTGTTCTGGTGCGTGACGAGCACAGACTCAAGAAGATGATGCAGGAGCAATATGCGGGTGTACCCTATATTCTGCTGGGTCACAGTATGGGCTCGTTTATCGTGCGCAATTATCTGATGAAATACGGAACGGGGATAGACGGTGCGCTGATCATGGGTACGGGTATGCACGCCAAGACCGGTCTTCGCCTCGGTCTGTTCCTGTTGGGGATTCAGAAGTTTTTCTGCGGCGGCGATCATGTGAGCGGGTTGATGAATAAGATATCGTTCGGCGCGTATAATAAGCGGATCGAGTCACCTAAGACAGCCGTTGACTGGCTGTCACGCAACGAAGATAATGTACAGCAATATGTGAAGGACCCGATGTGCGGATTTGTCTTTACCGTCAACGGCTTTCAGACGTTGTACAGATTAATCTACAGTCTGCATGACAGAGATAAACTGGACAAGATGCCCAAGAACCTGCCTGTCTTCTTCCTGGCAGGTGAGGATGATCCGGTAGGTAACTACGGTAAGAGCGTGGAACAGATATATCGGTCGTTCAAAGAAATCGGCATGGAAAACGTACAGATGAAATTATATCCGAATGACAGGCATGAACCTTTGAACGAAGCGGACAAGGAAGATGTCTACGGAGATATTTATCGCTGGATCCTGCAGAGGATTTCATGAGTCGGACAGACTGATGCCGGTCCGGAGGAGTGAATTTGAGGAAGAAAGACGGAGTGTGCGATGAGAATATTTAGATCCATCAGAAGGCTGGGTATACTGTTGCTTCTGTGTGTATCCTGCGCGGCGGTCATGACTGTTCTGGCGTTCCGTAACAGGGAAGAAGGTACGGGAAGCGATAAGGGAGAGGAGACCATTGTCGGCTGGATGATAGAGCGGATAGCGGATGGGGAGGTTGACTTGTCGGATGAAACCAGTATCCGTCAGGCTGTAAACGAGGGAGAATCGGAGTTCGGAATCTCACTGACGGAGGAGAACCGGGACAGGGTCGTCGGATTCCTGCAAAAGTTGGATGCCGCCCAGACGGGAGCCGGTGATTTTATAGAGCAGGCACAGCAGATGTATCGAAAATACAGCACCGAGTTTGTTGAGGAAGCCAACGACACCATCAACGGAGCCGTGGAGAATGCTCTGCAGAGCGCGGTCAAGAATTTTTTCCAAACCTTCATGCAGAGTATACGCGAATGATTTTACCTTCTCTGCCCATACTATGGATAGCAATGCTGTTCACAGTGCGGAAAGAGGAGGTAATTTATTGTGAAAATAGCTTTTTTCAGTACAAAGCCGTACGACAGGATTTGGTTTGAGCCTATGGGCAAAGAGTACGGATTTGACATTCGTTTCTTTGAAATGCCGTTTCAGGAGGAAACGATTGCACTTGCCCGGGGATACGATGCGGTCTGTATCTTCGTCAATGATTATGTGAGTGCGCAGATGATACAACAGCTGTACGAGATGAAGGTCAAGGCGATTCTGCTTCGCAGCGCGGGATTTAATCATGTGGATGTGAAGGCGGCAGAGGATAAAATCCTTATTTTGCGCGTGCCCAGTTATTCGCCGGAAGCGGTGGCGGAATTCGCTATGGGTATGATCCTGACGGTCAACCGTCACACTCATAAGGCGTATAATAGAACGAGGGACTTTAACATGAGCCTGAACGGTCTGATGGGTGTGGACCTGTATCAGAAGACGGCGGGGATTGTAGGCACGGGTAAAATCGGACAGGCGATGATTCGTATCTGCAACGGCTTCGGTATGCGCGTATTGGCATATGATCCGTATCCCAACACTAAATTGGATGCGGAGTACGTGCCTCTGGAGGAATTAATGTCGAGCGCGGATTTGATCTCGCTTCACTGCCCGTTGACATCGGAGACCCGGTATGTCATCAACCGACAAAGGATAGAGAATATGAAGCAGGGAGTATATCTCGTCAACACCTCAAGAGGCGGGCTGATCGACACGGATGCACTGATAGACGGCTTGGTGGCAGGTAAATTCGGCGGTGTCGGTCTGGATGTGTATGAGGAGGAAGAAGGTATTTTCTACGAGGATAAGTCAGGGGAAATTATGCGGGATGAGAATCTGGCGCGCCTGATGACTTTTCCGAATGTATTGATCACTTCCCATATGGGATTTTTTACGAAGGAGGCAATGCAGGCAATCGCGGCGGTAACGCTGGACAATGCCTACGCGTTGGAAAACGGTCTTCCGCTTGTCAATAAGGTGGGTGCGGAGGCGGTTAAGTAGCTGAAAAACAGTCAATTAGTGCAACCGATTCTTGAATGTTTCCTCTTCTCATGGTAAACTAAAATGTAAGGGTCCGGGAATCAGGGCGTGGGATGTGCTTTGGTTCAATTACGTATGATTAGCTGCTCAAGGGAGGATTATCATGAAGTACAAATTATTGCTGACGGGAAAAAACGAAGCCGCGATTGACGATTTCTTTATGCAGATGAGCGAGAATTTCGAGATGGTGACTTCCTCGACTCGTTTTAATGATATTTCAAATCATATTTCTTTTTTTCGGCCGGATGTGTTTGTCTACTGTATGAATAATGAGACACGGGATGATCTCTCCCAGATTGCAAACTTAAAGTTCAGGCTGTCAAGTTCGAAGATTCCTCTTGTCATTTTCGGTCTCAAGGAAGATTGCGATGAGTATATACGGATTGCCACCAGTGCTCCGGATCTGGTACTGCACAGACCCATTACTGTGTCGTCTATTGAGAGTAAGATCATAGCGTTCGTTAAGGACAGCCGCTTCCAACAGGCAGTCGATGAGAAGCGTGAAGAGCGGGTCATCGAGGAGCCGGCTGCATCTTCGCGGCCTTCCTCCGAACGACGCGTTAGCAGTGATATTGACAGGAACAGTATAGAACAGTTGATGGCGCAGCTCGCCTCTCCCGACGGAGGCTCGGGACCCATACCTAAAATCCCCGGAGCGCGCAGACATATTCTGGTGGTGGACGATAATGCCATGATGTTAAAGATGCTGAAAGAACATCTTCACGATCAGTACGATGTGGCAACAGCGGCAAGCGGCAGGGTTGCCCTGAAATTTTTGGAGAAGAAGACAACCGATTTGATTCTATTGGATTATGAGATGCCCGAGGAGAGCGGACCGGATGTTCTGGAAAAATTGCGCGCCTCGGAGCTGACCAAAGATATACCGGTCATTTTCCTGACCGGCGTTACCGATACCAAGAAGGTGAAGGAGGTGCTTTCCCTGAAACCGCAGAGCTATCTTCTAAAGCCGGTTGACCGGGATAAGTTGCTTGATACGATTGCCAAGGTGATTGACTAAAGATCGTACACATAGTGCAGATCCTATGATTGCAGATGTACATAAAGTGTACATATAGAAAGAGGATTAATTTATGGAGATGAACCATGAAGTGACATTGACGGATTTGATTGACACCGAGGTGCTGCAGAGAATACAAGATAGTTTTTCCAATATGACCGGTATGGCCGCTCTCACCACGGATGCCAACGGAGTGGCTGTGACGGAAGGCTCCAATTTCACCGATTTCTGCATGAAGTATACAAGGACATCGGATATGGGATGTGCACGCTGCGAACAGTGTGATAAATGGGGAGCCAGGCTGGCACATGAGAAAGGTAAGTCCATCGTTTATTTCTGTCACGCGGGACTCATGGATTTTGCCGCACCGATCATGGCGGGCGATACGTTAGTAGGCTGTTTTATCGGTGGTCAGGTGCTCACGGAGTCACCGGATCCCGTGAAGATATGGAATATTGCCGAGGAGATCGGCGTGGATCCGGAAGCGTACGTTGAGGCTGCCGGGAGAGTCGTCATCAGAGAGCAGGACCTTATAGACAATGCCGCCAAGTTCCTCTATACGATTGCAGGTGTTCTGTCCGAGATGGCATACAATAAATACCGCGTCATCCGGGCGAACAATGAAATGCAGCGCAATCTGGAACTTGCGGCGAAGGCATATGAGAATCTCGAGAAATCGGAGAATATGAAATCGGATTTCCTCGCCAATATGAGCCATGAGATCAGAACACCCATGAATGCGGTGATCGGTATGGCGGAGATGGCGCTCAGAGAGGATCTTCCGCCCGCGGCCAAGGATTATATTAATCAGATTAAAGATGCCGGAAAATCGCTGCTTACGATCATCAATGATATTCTGGATTTTTCAAAGATAGAGTCCGGCAAGATGGACATTACCGAAGTGGATTACGAGCCGATGTCCATGCTCTATGACGTCTCAAACATCATCATGACGAGGCTGAAAGACAAGGACGTAGAACTGATTCTTGACGTTGCGCCCAATATACCCAATAAGCTGTGGGGCGACAATATCAGGATCAAACAGGTAATTTTGAATCTCGCCAACAATGCTGCCAAGTTCACTTCTCACGGCAAGGTTGTTATCAAGATGGAATGTGACAAGATGACACCCGATGAGATCAGTATTCATATCTGTATCGAAGATACCGGAATCGGCATCAAGAAGGAGGATATGGAGAAATTGTTCCAGTCCTTCCAGCAGGTGGACAGCAAGCGAAACCGCAATATCGAAGGTACGGGTCTGGGTCTTGCGATTTCCAAGAATCTGCTGACACTGATGAACGGGTCGATCTGGGTGGAGAGCGAATATGAGAAGGGGAGCAAGTTCAGTTGCGTGCTTCCCCAGAGAATTGTGGATGACACGCCCAGTATTGGTGTCAAGGACCCCGGCTCGGTAACTATAGTGGGTCTGATTTCCAATCCCTATATCAGGGAGGGTTTATGTGACGATGCCGCCAAGCTCGGTGTCAAGGATGTCCGGTTGTTGGCTGCAAAGGACCTTACGGATTTTTCGGAGGGCGAGCGGGTCTTTATGTTTATTGAGCATCCGATGTTTTCCGAGGTGGTTGAGGATTATGTCCAGAACCATCCGAATATTACGGCAGTTCTCCTCATCGATTTTGATGCTCGCGTAGCACACAATATTCCGAATCTCCAGGTGATCAAAAAGCCGCTCTTTGCGCTAAACCTTGCAATGATACTGAACGGTGAGGAGGTTCGCTTCAGTGATGATGAGGCGGAAAATGAGTTTGATTTTATTGCTCCCGATGCAAAAGTTCTCATTGTGGATGACAATGCGGTGAATCTGACAGTGGCGGAAGGCTTGCTGGAGCCTTTGAGAATGCAGGTAGACACGGCAGGCGGCGGTAAGGAGGCAATCGATCAGATTTCCAAGGAGCATTATGACATCGTCTTTATGGATCATATGATGCCCGAGATAGACGGTGTGGAGGCAACACATATCATCAGGCGACTGCATCCGGAATACGACGATGTGCCGATCATTGCCCTCACGGCGAATGCGGTGGAGGGAACGAAAGAAATGTTCTGCAGGGAAGGTATGAATGACTTTGTCGCCAAGCCCATAGAGCTTCGGCTGATGGTTGCCAAGGTAAGGCAGTGGCTCCCTGTGGAAAAAATTCAGAAGAGCCATGACGTGATGGGTGCCAATAAAAACGTCAGGGAAGCGGAAAATATTGATCTTGAGATCGGCGATCTGAATATAAAATTCGCCATGGAGTTCCTGGTGAGTGAGGCCCTGTTCTGGAAAGTGCTGAAAGTATTTTACAACAGTATAGACAAAAAGTCGAAGCTGATAAAATCCTATGTGGAGCAGGAAGACTGGACGAATTATACCGTGGAAGTACATGCGCTTAAGAATTCCGCCAAGCAGATCGGAGCCATATCTTTATCCGAAAGGGCTGAAGCCCTTGAAAAGGCGGGAAATGTGAGAGACCTTGAGACGATACGCAGTAATACGGATGAGATGCTGGAGCAGTATGTCGCTTATCTGCCGGTGTTAGAACCTTACTGTCAGGAGGAAGACGAAAACTCCCAACAGGACAAAGAGAATATTACTGCTGACATATTGCGGGAATTCTTCGCACAGATGAAAGCCGCGGTCGATGATCTGGATATGGATCAGATGGAACAGGTGATTCAGGATATGGGACTGTATTACTATGAAGAGCAGCAGTACGAACTGTTTAAACAGCTGCGGGAGGCTTCGGAGGAGATGGATGTTGACCGGTGCGAGGCAATCTTATTAAGCTGGGAAGAACAGCTGCTTGTAGAAGCATGAATACATATGTATGAGTTTACTGTCTTGAAAAGGTTGTATGTTCACCGGAAATACGATAGAATAAATCTAATGGGATAAAGGAGCCACGGCGGAGTGGAAGCATCATATCAGATCAGAAGTGCATATCGTGACGAATGGCAGGATGCCATGGCACTGGCGTGGAAAACCTTTTTGCAGTTTGAGGCTGATGTCTACACGTCGGAGGGAGTAAGAAATTTTGAAAAATTTATTACCGATTCTACGCTGTACAGGATGTTTGTCAAGGGTGAGTACCAACTGTTTATCGCTTTGGATCAATGTAAAATCGTAGGGATGATCACACTGCGCGATTCAACGCACATCTCACTGCTCTTTGTGGATGCGGCGTATCACCGCAAGGGTATAGGACGCGCGTTGATCAAGTATTTGACCGATTATCTGTTGACGGAAGTGGGAGCCGGCCGCGTGACGGTCAACGCTTCTCCCTATGGGGTTGGATTTTACCACAGGATCGGATTCAGAGACTTGAGCACTGAAGAAGTCAGAGACGGAATTATTTATACACCAATGGAATTTATTTTATAAGGCGAGAGGTTAAGTATGGAGTATATTAGAAGTAAAGATATTTATTTGTTGATGCGGGATATTTTAAAGCTGATTCATCCACGCCCGATGGAGCATGGGTCCAGAGTTGCATATATGGTCTATCTGATGCTCAGAGAGCAGGGCAGATACGAGGAGTTCGAGCTGGCGGATATTGTCATGGTTGCCACCCTGCATGACATCGGCGCATATATGACAGAGCAGGGCAAGATCAATGATATGCTGCGCTATGAGTCCAGAGATAGTATGGCGCATGCTATTTACGGATATCTGTTCTTTAAATATTTGTCTCCCGTACCGGATTTGTCCAGGGTGATCATGTATCACCACACGGATTATGAGCAGCTTCAGAAAGTGGATTACGAATATAAAGAAATAGCCGCATATATCAATATTGCGGAGAAGATGGATATTTACTCCACATCTATGGGTACCCAGTTCGATATATATATGTTTGAAAAGATGGCAGGTACTAAGCTGTCTTCGGAAGGATTGTCGCTCTTCTACCATTTGGAGAGTAAGTATGGTATCTTCGAGAAGATCAAGAGCGGGGAATACAAGAAGGAACTGGACACAATCGCGGAGTACATGATCTTTAACAATGAGGATAAGAAGAAATTCCTGGAAATGTTGACATACTGCCTTGGCTTTCGCAGTAAGGGCGTGGTGGTGGATAACGTTACCACTGTCTGCGTCTGTGATGATATTGCGGAGGAGATGATGCTGCCCCCGGTGGAGAGAGAAACTCTCTACTACAGCGCACTGATTCACGATATCGGTATGCTTGCGATACCCCGGGAGATCATTGAGGCATCCCGTAAGCTGGAGGATGAGGAGTTTAAGCTACTCAGAACGCACGTGGAGATTGCAGAGAAGATCATGCAGGGCAAGATGGATAACGAGGTACTCAACATTGCGTTGGCGCATCATGAGAGAGGTGACGGAAGCGGATACCCGCATCACACCAAGGATATTCAGATGAATATGCCCCAAAGAATTCTTCAGGTAGCGGACGTCGTTACGGCACTTGTGAATCCCAGAAGTTATCGTAAAGATATGCCTAAGGAGAAGGTCATTGCGATTCTGAATGACGAAGCTTCCAAAAATCGTCTGAAGAGACCGATAGTGCTCACTTTTGTGAATTCCTATGATCGCATTCTGACGCGTGTCAAAGCGGAAGCGGCAGAAAAATTGAAAATGTATGAAACACTGAACGCGCAATATGAGCTCGTCAGCAAAAAATATAAAATTTAGTTGCACAGACTTCACAAAAAAATGTTTAATATTTTTTGCGATTTGTATAGATTTTTTGTGTGCTTTTGTAATATAATAGAAATGCGTATATAGGAGCGATGCTGTAATGGGTAGGTTATTTGATATGGACAGTCCGGTCATGCGGTTTCTGGGTCGTGTGGGGGACATGATGATCCTGAACATTCTGGTGCTGATTTGTTGTATACCGATTATCACAGTAGGGGCAGCCTTTACAGCAATGCACTATGTTCTTCTGAAGATGGTACGCGATGAGGAAGGTTATCTGGTCAGAGGTTTTTTTAAATCCTTTGCCCAGAATTTTAAGCAAGCAACATTGATGTGGCTTCTGATGCTGCTGGTGGCGGCCGTGTATGTTGGCGATTCGTATATTTTCGGATATTCGGGTGTGGTATTTCCAAGAGCGTTGATTATCGCGATTATCGCAATATGCATTACGATGCTGATGGTATCGATGTACGTGTTTCCGTTGCTGGCCAGGTTTGACAATACGATTAGGAACACTTTCAAAAATGCAGCGGTTCTCACCTTTGCCAATTTGCCGAAGACACTGCTTATGGCGCTGATGTATGTACTTCCGTTGATTATAGCTTACTATTCAACATATTTTCATGTTTTCATTATTATGTTTGGCTTTTCGGTTCCTGCGTACGGTGCAGCGTGTTTGTACAGCGGCATATTTAAGAAATTTGAACCGGAGACGGAACAGACTTCAGATTTGGACTTTTCGATTGATGTAGAATGGGGAGACGAGGAGAATAATGGAAAAACAGACTAAATCAGCTATAGCGTCCTGGATTGGTCCTGCGGTACTCTTAATAATAGTTATTGCTGTTATGATGTATAGTTTTTCGTCTAAAAGCAGTGCGAGCGCAACGGATACGGTTTCAAGGAATTTGATTAATGCGGCACAAGACTACGGGGATTCTTTCCTCTACAGACTGGAAACCCTCAGCAAGGTTACGAGTCCTCTCCGTGTTCTTTTGGAGCGTGATTCTAACATCGGCAGTGCTCATGCGGCCGACCTGACCGACATATTGTACACCTGCTCGGATGCCTACAGAGTGATCTACTGTGACGGTGCCGGAGAGGGCATTGATCAGACGGGCGCGGCGGTTTCTATCGGGAACGAGGAATATTTTCAGAATATTGCACAGTTTGATTCAACCACCTATGTGTATGTGGATGAGGAAACGACAGGTGATACCTCGATTAAACCGTCTGTTGTGGTAGTAGAGCGAGTTGAAGCGGGTGGCGGAACGAACTTTTTCCTTCTGTTTTATCCGATGGAGAAATTTGACGCTTTGATGACAAAATCCGATTTTGATTCCCGCTCATTTCTGATTCTCGTTGACTCAACGGGTAAAATTCTGGGATCATCCGGTGCTAAAGACAGTAAGTTTATAGAGGGCGGAAATCTTTTGGATGCTATCCAGCCCGGGAACGCAACACAGGCGCGCACTTTCAGGAATCGATTAGATAACGGTTCCCGTGGAACCAGCAGCTTTACGGTCGGAGACGAGAGCTGTATGCTGGCATATGTACCGCTCGGCGTGAACCGATGGGAAGTGATTGTGGGTGTCGGTCAGGACTATGTGGACAGTCAGGTGAGCAGGCAGTGGCAGAATGCCAGAAGCATGATGATTTATCTGATCATTGCTGTTTTCGCATTTATGCTTATGGTTGTGATCATCAATATTATCGGTAAGATCCGCACCAACAACAATAAGAAGGAACTGGAAGATAAGGCGGATACGGATCTGCTGACCGGATTGACCAACAAGCTGGCGACAGAGCGCAAGATCAAAGATTATATGGCGGCACATCCTGATACACAATCAATGTTGTTTATTTTGGATGTCGATAACTTTAAGAAGATTAACGACACACTGGGTCACGCTTTCGGTGATGAAGTTCTCAGGTCGCTGGGACAACAGATTACGGCGATTTTCCGTGCAAGCGATATTATCGGACGTGTCGGCGGTGATGAGTTCATGATTTTCCTAAAGGGCATTGCCGACGATGAAACCATTCGCAAGGAAGCGAAGAAGGTAGAGAGCTTCTTCAAGAACTTCCAGGCGGGCGAGTATGTGAAATATGCAGCCACGGCAAGTATCGGTGTGGCGATTTACCCGCAGGAAGGCAGTGATTTTGAGACGCTGTACAAGGCGGCTGACCAGGGATTATATAAAGCGAAGAAACGCGGTAAGAATCAGTTGGCCTTCTATCGCGATGAGTGGGCGCAGTCAGGCGGTAACGGCGAACAGGCATAGATATTCAGATAAGATGAGGCGGCAGAAACCCTGCCGCCTTTTTTGTTATTGACAATATACCCCATGGGGGGTATATTATACTGTTGTATTAATTGCAGAGATAAGGGAGAAATGGCTGATGAAGAATCCGGATATGGTGCATAGTGAAGAAAATTTATGTGCATGCTGTCATCATAAGAACACCCCACGGGATGCGAAGGAACAGAAACAGCTGCAGAACCGTATTAACCGCATTATCGGACAGCTTAACGGCATTAAGAACATGATTGACGACAACAGATATTGCGGTGATATTCTGATTCAGATCGGTGCTGTGGAGAATGCACTGCAAAGTCTCGGGTATGTGATATTGCAGGATCATATGCAGACTTGCGTGGCGGAAGAAGTCAGAAAAGGCAATGAGGCTATTCTGGCGGAAGCAGTTGAATTGATTAAGAAATTAAAATAGGTATGGGAGAATGATATGATATCTCAAAAATTTCAAGTGACGGGGATGACGTGTGCGGCATGCAGCGCTCATGTGGAAAAGGCGGTGATGGGCGTTTCGGGTGTCGATAAAGTCAGTGTAAGCCTGTTGATGAACAGTATGATAGCAGAATACGATGAACCTGCGACACCACAGTCCATCTGCGCGGCGGTGGAGGCCGCAGGCTACGGCGCGTCTCCTGTAGGAACGGAGGATGCAGACCGAACGGGCTCTCATCCGGGTGATCTGGAGGATCGGGAAACACCTAAGATTCGCCGCAGGTTGATTGCATCGGTATGCCTTTTATTGCCCCTTATGTATGTGTCTATGGGGCATCTGATGTGGGGGTGGTATGTACCGGAGGCGTTTGCCGCAGATCCTTGGGCAATTGCGTTATATCAATTGCTGCTAACGGGCTTGATCATGGTGATCAATCAGAAATTCTTCGTGAGCGGATTTCAAAGCCTTGCGCGCAGGGCGCCCAACATGGACGCTCTGGTAGCACTGGGAAGCGGTGCTGCATTTGTGTACAGTACGGCGGTTATGTTTCGTATGGGTCAGCATATGGGCATGGGAGGCGCAGAGATGGCCATACACCGGCTGCACGACATGTATTTTGAATCGGCGGCGACGATACTGACATTGATCACGGTTGGTAAGATGTTGGAGGCGTACAGTAAAGGCAAGACCACCAATGCCATTAAGAGCCTGATGGACTTGGCGCCCAAGACGGCACATGTGCAAAGGGATGGCATTGAAATGACCGTGCCGGTGCAGGAAGTGGCGGCAGGTGAGATTTTTATAGTCAAGCCGGGAGAGAGTATCCCCGTGGACGGTGAGGTGTTGGAGGGCGAAAGCGCGGTAGATGAATCGGCGCTGACGGGGGAGAGCCTTCCGGTAGATAAGCATGCGGGAGACCGGGTAAGCGCGGCGACGCTCAATCAAAACGGTGCGCTGACGTGTAGGGCAACCCGCGTGGGCAAGGATACTACGCTGCAGCAGATTATCGATATGGTAGAAAATGCCGTGGCCACCAAGGCGCCTATCGCCCAGATTGCAGATAAAGTATCGGCGGTTTTTGTTCCGGTCGTCATTGCAGTGGCAGTGATCACCGGTTTGATATGGCTTGCGGCGGGAGCCGGTGTGGGCAAAGCATTGTCCTATGCCATCAGTGTGCTTGTGATCAGCTGTCCGTGTTCGTTGGGGCTTGCCACACCGGTGGCCATCATGGTGGGCAACGGTATGGGCGCCAGACAGGGTATTCTGTTTAAGAACGCAACAGCGCTGGAGCACACGGGCAAGGTGGATTTTGTCGTGTTGGATAAGACAGGTACCGTCACGGAGGGCAAGCCCAAAGTCACCAATCTGTATCCGGCGGAGGGATTATCTGATCGGGAACTGCTAGAGATTGCCGCTGCCTTGGAGGGTAAGAGTGAGCACCCTCTTGCCAAAGCGATTTGTGAGCGGGCGGATGAAGACCATCTTCAGATAGAAGCGATTGAGAATTTTAAGGCGCTGCCGGGCTGGGGTGTAGAAGGTTTGCTGAACGGTATCCGGGCGTTAGGCGGCAGCGGAGCGTTGTTTGCCGAGCGGGAGCTGCTCACGGAGTCTATGCGCACGGCGGGAGAGCGGATGGCAGAGGAAGGCAAGACACCTCTCTATTTTGCGGTAGGGGGAAAACTCATCGGAATGATCGCGGTAGCCGATGTGGTGAAACAGGACAGTCGTCAGGCAATTGAGGAACTTCGCAACATGGGTATTCAGGTTGTCATGCTGACCGGTGATAATCATCGGACGGCACAGGCAATAGGAAGGCAGGTGGGACTTACCTCAATCGTGTCGGATGTCCTGCCGAACAATAAGGAGGCAGTTGTCAGGAGGCTGTCAGAGCACGGTCGGGTTGCTATGGTGGGCGATGGTATCAATGATGCGCCTGCGCTTACAAGGGCTGATGTGGGTATTGCCATCGGTGCCGGTGCAGATGTGGCATTGGAGGCCGCGGATATTGTTCTGATGAAATCCGAACTGACTGACGTGCCCGCGGCTATCAGACTTTCCAGGCAGGCGCTGAGAAATATCCATGAGAATCTGTTTTGGGCTTTCTTCTATAACTGTGTAGGTATTCCGCTTGCAGCGGGCGTTCTCGTACCGATATGGGGATTGAGCCTAAACCCGATGTTTGCGGCGGCGGCAATGAGTCTGTCCAGCGTCTGCGTCGTGACTAATGCGCTGCGTCTGAATCTGTTTTCAGTGCGGTCGGACAAAAGAGATAGAAAGAAACAAGAGATCCCGATGCCGGAATTTGTAAACGGCTTTACGGAGATAGAACATGAAAATCAAGATAATCATGAGAACAAGGAGGAAAATCAAATGGTTAAGACATTGGATATCGAAGGAATGATGTGTGCAAATTGTCAGGCACATGTGCAGAAGGCTCTGGAGAGTGTAGCGGGTGTGACACAGGTCGTCGTGAGCCTGGAGCAGAAGAACGCGACCGTGACAGCGGATGCGAATGTGGAGGACAGTGCCCTGATCGATGCCGTAACACAGAGCGGCTATAAGGTTTTGGCGTGCAGTTAGAAACGATTGGCCTTCATATAGAGCGTGACGGTGATAAGAACAGAGGAACGTTTTGTTAAATATGTATAGTAAAATATGAATTTCTTAGTCAACTTGTCTATGGTAATGAAAAAAGAAGTTCAAAGTAAGCAATTTCTACAATGGAAAAAGAAATCTTTGTGGAATTATGGCATAGCAATACCGCAAAAAGTCCGCTATACTGATTAAAGAGTCAAATTTCGATGATTATTCATTGAAAAAAACAAAAATTAGGAGGCAATCATGGCAAGTTTATCTTTGAAAAATGTCTGCAAAGTTTATCCGAACGGCTTTGAGGCAGTAAAGGATTTCAATCTTGAAATCGCAGATCAGGAGTTTATTATTTTCGTAGGACCTTCAGGTTGTGGTAAATCTACAACACTTCGTATGATCGCAGGTCTGGAAGACAT
>JAFLTD010000319.1 GCA_022510625.1 Lachnospiraceae bacterium | reverse complement strand
ATTAAGAATTTTGACTATACCGAACTGCCGATGGTCGATCAGCTGATTGCGGATTTCTTTGTATTGGATGATGCGACAAGAAAAGAACTGTTTGATTATCTGAATTTGCTTAAGAAAAATCACTCTGATCCGGAACGGAAAAAGTGCTTGAAAAACAAAAAGGAGTTATAAAATAGTACAACATGTTAAATATATTGTTTTCTCATAGATGTGCTTCATTCCATTTACTCATTTTTTCAAATGCTTCTTTGCGTATTGGTCCGGCTTCATCATAAGGTAAAGGAGCTGTTTTATAAAATTGATTTGTCTTAAACATGGGCAGTTTTATAATGTCATACACACTACGACTTGATACTTTTTGCAAATATCCTTGCTGCGAATTCCCCATAATCCATTCTTCTGATTTATTTTCAGATTTTATTACTACATTTTTCTCAAGCCACGCCCTTGTGTCTATTTGATAATAAACTTCTTTATACGAATTTTGAATAAACAATTTGTTAAGTTGTTCTACCATAGACTCATTATGTATTCTGATTCTGCCCTTATTACTATATTCATTTTTATAAACGTTATCATCATATAAACAAAAACATATCTTGGGCGATAAGGGAATAAAACATTGAAATCCCATATGACCAAAACCATAAGGATGTTTATAATCCCTTTCTATAAACCATTGATTATACTTTGCAAGAGGAACATCGGATGTAATAAATCCCAGCTTACTTTCATTTATAATTATCATAGGACAAAGCTCAGAAATAATGGGGATTAAATTTTTCATACCCTGTATATATGAAAGGTTAGGTCTGTCAATTATAACATCTAAACTTTCAATATCGCTTTCTGATAAAGATATTTTATTCTGTGCAGCAAGTATCTTGGCTATACTTTTGGACTCCTCTAATTTGTTTCTTTTAAAATCATCTGCTTTTTCTGCCACCCTCACATCACTCAAATATACAAACATTAGTAAATAAGTATAATCCGTACTATCTTTTGGAACTTTTTCATATACAAAAATATCGTTGATTATCCTAGCCCATTCACCTTCTAAATTTATGAACCAGTCTTCTAGATCATTATCTTTTCCGTATAAAAAATCTCTACCGCCATTTTTACGAATAGCAGCTTCATTAACAAATTTCTTTCTATCAAAATTATAAACACCAATGCTATTATTACCCGAAAAGTT
>JAFLTD010000318.1 GCA_022510625.1 Lachnospiraceae bacterium | reverse complement strand
CCATACAGAGGTGACTACCCTGCTGGTTCCGGGAGAAAACGACAGTGTGGATGAGGTCCGCAAGCTGGCCCGTTGGCTGGCAAGCGTGGATCCCGATATTCCGTTGCATCTGTCCCGGTTTTTTCCCAGGTATCAGATGACGGATCGCCCGCCTGAATCGGTGGAGTGGGTCTATCGCCTGGCGGATGAAGCCAGAGCATATTTGACTTATGTCTACACCGGGAACTGTTGAGGATGAATCCGGAGGAAGAAGGAGGGATTATTATGGGGGATTCCGATTATATGGAAAACAATATAGGGAAATTTACAATAAATGATATTATGCAGGGGATTCCCGGAGGTTTTTTCATTTATCGTGCGAACGGTAATGAAGAGTTGATTTATGTCAATGATGCAATGTTACATCTATTCAGATGCGAAACAAAAGAGGAGTTTCAGGAACTTACCGGAAATTCTTTTAAGGGAATTGTCCATCCTGATGATTTGGAACGAGTGGAGGCGTATATAGCACATCAGATTGAGGGCGATCCGCGGGCGCTTGATTATGTGGAGTACAGAATTGTCCGAAAGGACGGGGAAATCTGCTGGGTGGAGGACTTTGGGCATCTTGTGCATGATGAGACAGAGGGAGATGTTTTTTACGTCTTTATCAGTGATATTACGGAAAGAATAAAGAAGCTGGACAGAGAGCGTATCAGACATCAGAAGATGATCGATGAGGCGAGCAGTCGTGAGAGGCAGTATATGACAGCAATTACCTCTGATGCTATTGCAATGTATGAGGTGAATTTGTCTAAGGATTTAATGGAAGGTAAAGCGACACGATTTAAGGGAGATGAGGAGATATCCATAGCGGAAGACATGGGGTTTTCCATGCCCAGCCGGTACTCAGAATTTATGAGATGTCTGGGAATGCGTGTGCCGGGCAACAGCAGACAGGATTATTATGACCATTGTTCACCGGAGTATCTGCTTAGTTGCTATGAAAAAGGTATGCTGGATCCTTATTATAATTTCTGGATTCAGGATGGCAGCGGAAGATGGATTTATGCCCACAAGATTTTCGTTATTTCCAAAAATGAAATCACCGGAGATATTGTGGCAATTGCATTGATAAAAGATTACTCGGAGATAAGAAAAGGACAAGACCAGAATATAAAGCAGATGGAAATGATACAGGCTCTCAGTGTGGATTATGCCAATG
>JAFLTD010000317.1 GCA_022510625.1 Lachnospiraceae bacterium | reverse complement strand
TGGCGTTCAAATATCTCATCAGCGAGTTTTACAGCCGGGATCTCTCCACAAAATATCCTCCCGAATGGTGTATTCAGAGGGCTTTTGTCAAGGGGGATTTTAAAAAAGAGGGGTTGCCTCCCTATGATTTTATCAAATTATAGGGAAGTATTCGAGATTGCAGAAAAGTCTGTGTAATCGACACGCTTTTGCAGAGACGACAAGGACGAGCCACCGACTCCGCCCAATGGTGACGAGGATTCAGTGCCAAACAATTTAAATGAAAAGAGAGAGCGAATCCAAATATACGTCCAAAAAGAAACGCCAGCCGGTATGCATGGCTGCAGCCGCATTTTGGGCATACATACCCCGAGTTCCAACGCAAGCCAGCCAGATATTCCTGGCACTGTGCCTCGCTGGAGAACTACTTCATAAATGTCTCCAATGGTAATCGCTTGATCTTTGCCATGACCCTTTTCCCCGCTTTCCGATATCATGGCACTATTCTATCAAGCATTAAGTCCCATAATCCGGAACTTTTACCGGCTGAATTAAAGGGATAACCACATTTTCCAATTTTCTTTGTACAGACTTGCACCGGAATGGTTTATGTGATATAATATATCAATTTCATTAGATTCCGTTCCAGAATGATAGAAATGACGGACATTGGCACACATCCTCACCAAACATTGGAATGGGAAGGGGGTGGAATCAAAATGAGTAAGCTGCCCCAGTGGGTTAATACGCTGTTATTCCTGTTATTACTTTTGATAGTGGCTTTCGCTTTGCTGATATTGGATGTCTTAGATAGTCTCCCGCTCTATCAGCAGTACATCATTTTGGGAATCTGCTTGGGGATTGGTATGTTGGCGCTCATTCCTTACTTCATCATTCGAATGAGAAAGGCCAGAGTTATCTCGGAAGATCAGGATCGACTGCAAAAGGAAAGAAACAGCGTTGCCAATGAGATCGATCCCGAGCAGTCGATTCTATATCTGCGCCCCTTCAAGGCGGACGCCAACGAGGTTCATGCTGTCAAACACGGCGGACATAAGACGATACGCAGAAGCAAATTCAAAAAGTTCAATAACAGCTTTGATAATGTTAGATATAACGGGAAAACTTACTCTAATATTGAAGAGTTGATCTGCGAGATGCTGAAAGGAAAAGGGATACCCGTTGCCATAGGCGATCCCAATGAGGCCGCTATGGGGTCCGGGATTT
>JAFLTD010000316.1 GCA_022510625.1 Lachnospiraceae bacterium | reverse complement strand
TTTAAATGCTTGGGAAACAGCTTTTTGTATCCCGAAATGAATTCATTCACTGCTTCAGAATATGCGGGCATAAGCGGAGCAAGGTACTTCTCAACGATTCGGTCGAATTCTTCTTTTTGCTCCTTTGTAAAGGAAGGGACCGTTACAAAAAAGCTGCCGTCCTGCCTTTTCACAATATACCCATCCCGGATTGCGTTTTCCAGAGAATCTATATCTTCCGAGGAACCGCTGCATAAAATGTCTGCACAAACATTGATGTAATTATCATACATCATTTGTCTGAATGCGATACCACTGATACAGTTGTATGTCGTATGGCTGCATTCACCGCGACTGCCCATGTTAGCACAATGCTGTTCTCCAATTCCGGTTCTATTGTGCTTGCCGGTTTCCATATTGCCTATATAGCAAAATCTGTTGCCGTCATACTTTTCCTTGAACTGGGGATACGGCAATTTACAGTAATGCCGGCTGGCATAGGAAAAGGCCATGACTCCATAGAGATAATAAAGGTCCGTCTCACTTTTTTCCGCCCGATAGAAATCAATTCCTGCCGCATCATGCGCTATGTTGTCAAGGGATTCCAGCAGCTTATCCATAATGGGCAGCAACGCTTTTTCCGCATTTTCTTCACAGTAAATACCGTACTTATCGGACCATATGACAAAATCGGTCTGATATTTGCCTTTTGTCACTTCTATAAGCGCATCCCTCTTTAACAGGTTATCCACCCGTTCCTCCACATAATACGCCGGCACCCCGCAGGTTTTTGCCAGTTCCTCCACACTGCATGCTTCTTCATAGCAATAATATAGGATATTCTGCGAGAGCGCATCGTTTATATATACAGTGGGAAAAGGAATTGTTTTGCCGTTGTAATTTCCATTACCATATATATCCAAGCGTAATTTCACAGGTCTTAAAGCGGTTGCGTTCATTTCGTCACACTCCTTTTTAATCTTTTTCCGGGCTTCGAACAGCCGCCATGTAACTGTTCCCTCCGAAATATGTAGTTTTTCGGAAATCTGCTTTGTAGAAAGGCCATCGTAATAGTAGAGAATGACAATATCGCGATAGATTGACGAAAGCATTGCTATTTTTGTCCGCAGAAAATCGTACATTTCTTCCTGTTCGTCGAAGTACTGATCTTCATAGGACAGATTTTCCGGCACATCATAGGAGTACATCGCGCGCTGTTTTCCCATATGCCG
>JAFLTD010000315.1 GCA_022510625.1 Lachnospiraceae bacterium | reverse complement strand
ACGGTTGCCGCTTCCCAACTGCTGATGTTGATTGAATACGCTTCTTTCAATATGCAGAACGCTATTGGGGCGGGCGTGTCCACCAAAACCGATGATGGCGCAACCAATATGTCTGAGATCACCGGCGCAACCACCAACCTTGGAAACAATTCCGGGGCCGTGATCAACAGCAACAATCAGAATATTGTCACCTACCGGGGGGAAGAAAACATTTGGGGCAATATCTGGACATGGGTTGACGGGATCAATGAACAGAACCCCGCCGAATGGACAAACACCACCCCTGAACTGTTCGCCGGACAACACGGCACCATGTATGTTGCCGATCACGGCTTCAAGGATGATTCCGGGGATGCCCCCTATGAGGATACCGGTATCCGGCCTTGCTACTCCACGGGCGGTTATATTTCCGCCTTTGGCTACTCTGAAACCCATGATTTCCTTTTCATCCCCACGGAAATGAAGGGGGATTCTTCCCTTCCCATTGGGGATTATTTTTGGAACGCCTACGCCAACTGGCGGGTTGCTACGTTGGGCGGTAGATGGACTTATGGTTCGGGTTGCGGCCCCTTCTGCCTTGATCTGGGTAGTGCTTCGTCTAATCGTAATCGGACTATCGGCGGGCGGTTGGTGTATGTCCCCTCTGAAGATGCGGCCTAACACGGTTAAACCGTGATTTGCCCAAGGTCGTCCGGGAAGTTTTGTTGTTTACACCGATGAAACAAGAAGGAAGCCAAAAAATCAGAAATTAGATTAGGTTGCTAAATTAGGCAGTAAATGGAATAATGGTTCAAATTGCAGCCCCTTCTACCTTAATCTGAATAATGCTTCGTCTAATCGTAATCGGAATATCAGCAGGCAGTTAGTAAATGCACGAAAAACACCCGTTCCCATTTGGGGGCGGGTGTTTTCATAAATCTGTATTCCCGGACACCGTGCCCCTTGGCAAAACATAAAAATCCAAATCGCCTGTGTTGGTAACCTTTGAAAATTAACTTTCAAAGGTTGAAGATTCGGGTGAGTGCATACAAAAGGAACCCCAGCTATGAAACGTGTGGGAAATCTATACAAAGAAATTTGTTCAATGGATAACCTACGAAAAGCGCACCAAAACGCAAGGAAAGGAAAAGGGTGGTATGAAGAAGTAAAAGCGGTAAACGCCGATGAAGAAACATACTTGACAGCCCTTCAGGAAATGTTGGTAAATCACACATAC
>JAFLTD010000314.1 GCA_022510625.1 Lachnospiraceae bacterium | reverse complement strand
AGGAGCTTCGCCCCCAAGCCCCTTTTTACCAGCGCAAGCGCTGTGGTTGTGTAGGTTTCCGGCGGTTTGAACTGAACCGATTTTTGCTTTGGAAGAAGAAAACCCTGGGCCAGATGGAGTCAAAGCGAATTTGATTCCATCCAGTTCAGGGTGTTTTATCGTTCTATTCTCTTTTCTTGAGTACGGGATTTTGTTTCGGGCAGTACGTCCCGCTCCAACACATCATAGTTATATCGGATATGTTTCAGGTCTGTGAGCTTCGGTTTCAGTTCGGCAAGGGTGATCTTTTCAGTTTCGGCTTGCGCTTTAAGAGCATCATATTCTTCGCTTAGCTCCTTCAGCATCGGTATCTTTCCCCCGAAAGACGAGTAGACCGTCTGGGCTTTCTTATGAGCTTCGATCTCTTGCTGATGCTCCTGATAGAATTTTGTTGACCAGCCGGATTCCTTAAACTGAGCATAAACCGTTTTTGTCCGACTGTAATCGCGGATGGCTTGGCGCTGCTGGTTGATCTCTTTCATCCGGTTTTGCTTTTCGCGGATGGAGGATTTCAAATCGTTCTGCTGATCTTGCATGGAGCGAATCCGCATATCCAGTTCTTCCAGTGAACCGATCTGATGCTCTTTCAGGAAGATGATCATCTGCGCTTTTGCGTCAATATTGTTTCGCTGAGCCCAGACCTGATAGCCTTTTCCTTTTCCAGCGCGGAGCTTCGCTTCAATATCAATCAGACGCTTCACCTGACTTTCGGTGTAATCGCCTCTCGGAACTTTGGGGATGTGAACATGATCACCTGTCAGTACCCGGCGTAAAGTTGCCTCGTTGTATTCCGGGCCCAGGGTATCCAGACGGATATGCCGTTGACCATCCGGCGGCTTGATACTGATATGAGCGCCGCGCTTGATGAGACAACCGGCATCTTCCAGCATCTGCATCAGCGCGTCAAATCCATCTGGCTGCATGGACAGAGCGGCATCTATGGCCATTCGCAGGAAATCCCGATGCGTGAATCGCTTTTGATTGCCCTGCCACTTATCGTATGAAATAGATTTACCCTGCGGATCATGAATGACAGAAAGCTGATGTTCCTCGCAGATCGTATCGCTGAGCTGCGCCAGATCTTTGCTGGATCGCTTTACATCCCGGTACTTATGCTGGCAATCCAGCGCTGTGGAACAGATGACGATGTGATTATGGACATGCTGCTTGTCGATATGAGTTGCGA
>JAFLTD010000313.1 GCA_022510625.1 Lachnospiraceae bacterium | reverse complement strand
GCAGTATGCAGCCGGAGAATGCCCGCAGCAGCAATGTGGAACTGCAAGTGGATGAGGATAAGCTGGCCATGCCGGAATTCAAGGCGTTATGGTCGAGGATCAATGCGAAATCCGTCTATGTCGTGAATTTTGACACCGAGGAGCTGATCCAAAAAGCCATTTCCGCCCTCAACAGAAAGCTGCGTGTTGCCAAAATTGAGTTTCAAGTGGAAGCCGGCGCGATGGAGACCATCAAATCCAGAGAGGACTTGCTGTCCGGCGTATCCTTTGTCAAAGAGAAATCCGGCGGTAGTTATGACACGGCTGTGACGGCAAATGCCAGCGTGAAATATGACCTAGTCGGAAAACTGGTAGAAGAAACGGGGCTGACCCGCAAGGCGATTGTCGCGATTCTGAAAGGGATTGAACCGTCTGTATTCCAGCAATTCAAAGACAACCCGGAAGAGTTTATCGTGAAGGCCGCCTCTCTGGTCAACGATGAAAAAGCTACCGCGGTCATTGAGCATATCACTTATAATGTTCTGGATGAATGCTATGGTACGGACGTCTTTACCGATCCGACCATTAAGGGCAGGCTTGGCGTAAACGCGATGAAAGCAAAAAAGCATCTGTACGACCATATCGTTTATGACTCGACTGTGGAACATGATTTTGCCCTTGACCTTGATACAAATGAAAAAGTGGCCGTCTACGTCAAACTGCCGGATGGCTTTTATATCGCGACGCCGGTGGGACATTACAACCCAGACTGGGCTATTGCTTTCTATGAGGGCACCGTCAAGCACATTTATTTTGTCGCGGAAACGAAGGGCTCAATGCGTTCTATGCAGCTACGTTTGATAGAACAATCAAAAATTCACTGTGCCAGAGAGCATTTTAAAGCCATCTCTCATGAAAACGTGGTGTATGATGTAGTGGACAGCTACAAATCGCTGTTAGAAAAGGTTTTGCGATAAGAGTCACTAGCAATGTCCCGGTGGTATATACCGGGACATTGCGCTTGATCCCGCTTTGGAGCATCCGATATACGATTCGGAATGCCTCTAATCAGTGCAGACTTTTGCTAGTTATTGTGCAAGAGGAAAAGTACTAAAAAGATATGGCACATTTAAACGCATAAGGGCATGTCACAATAGACCGCAGAAAAGTTTGTGTAATCGACGGGAATTGACAGTATAAAAGGCTCCGACAACGTCAAGAATGGATACCAAGAAATGACAAATCCATTTAAGACGAA
>JAFLTD010000312.1 GCA_022510625.1 Lachnospiraceae bacterium | reverse complement strand
TCCTTAAATTACGGATAGTCCCTTATTGCAGGGAAATAACAAATGACTGACTTGCCAAGCTCGTCAATCGCAGTTCCCTCAAGTTCCATGAGCGGATCATAAAACCCCTTGGATTCCATGTAGCGGGTCAGCTTATAAAACATCTCGAAATAATTTTGGTCTTGTTGTACGATAATACCTATTGTCAACTTGCCGAACATACCACGTCCTGAGTAATTTTCGTACACCTCATAGTTTTCAGACGCACAGAACCCACGAATCATATCGGCTAACATAATTGCTCCTCCTTAACCTATCCGTCAATTTTACGGATATGATCTTCGCCGTAAGCAACACCAAGGCCGGAGCCGCAGTCCCACCTCACGAAAACCGTTCCGATGCTGTCCACCATAGTGACCGTGCCACGGTCTCCGGGCTTCAGCTTCGTGTAGGGATCATTCATGGAAATCAGTTCCACGCGAGTACCTTTGGGATACTGCTGGCGCAGCCTCTCCACAATCTCTCTGCTGGGAAAACCATTCATTTTTATAATCTGCCTTTCTGCGAAAGGCACCAACGGGGTCATGAAACGCCGTAGTGCCACGCACCTTAAAAAATTACCGTAAAAGCCACCAATTCTACGCTCGATCAGTGACCAGTCAAGTATGCCTTGCGACATTTGTAGAAGCTGGTTCTTTTCATACCCAGCTCACGCATCGCTTCGACGGCTTTGAGCTGGCCAGAATCGACTAAAGCCATGATTTCACCGAAATTTTCTGGCTTTGCGACAGCAGGCCGTCCAAACACCGCCCCTCGTGCCTTTGCAGCAGCGATACCCTCGGCTTGACGGCGATGGATCTTAATCCTCTCTTCCTCGGCTATACTCGCCATAACCTCAATTAATACGTTGGATATCATGTCCATGACCCAGCCCTGATCCCCACAGTCAATCAGCGTTGTTGGCACATTCAGAATTCTGACACAAATACCCTCGGTTTTGAGCCATTCAAGCTCTTTTTTGATCATTGCTTTATTTCGCCCAAGGCGATCCAGTTCTTTGACCACCAGCGTGTCTCCAGAACGAAGCAGATTCTCTTTTAGCGATTGGTAACCAACTCGATTAAAGTCCTTGCCGGATTCCTTGTCCACTATGATATTACGCTCTTCTACACCGTAGGCCAGCAACGCCTCGACCTGACGATCTTCGTGCTGATGAGCCGTGGACACTCGCGCATACCCAAACACTTTTTGCACAGAA
>JAFLTD010000311.1 GCA_022510625.1 Lachnospiraceae bacterium | reverse complement strand
GTTCCGAATCAAATGAACCCAGATGCATGATCTGAACGCAAAGTCCCTCATCAATTGTCAAAAACTCCGCCGGTGTACAATCCATCTTTTTCTTCCGGCTTGCTGTTTGTATCGCCCATTCAAAATCTCTTTCGGATATAAAATCCGGCAAACGAATAACAGAAATCCAGTTAAATGCATCTTTGTTACTGTAATCAAACCCTTTGATGTTGTCCTGCCACCAAAAGCCTTCAAGCGGCGGTACTACATATTCAAAAAATCCTTCAATTTTATAATCTGTCTTATAACTCATTTTCAATGTATAAGCAACCGTATATAAAATGCTTATTGCCCGCTGATAATCCCCACCCTCTTCATTGGGATTTCCCTTTCCCCGAACTGCAACATAATTCATAGGAGGAATTTGTACAATTTCCGGTTTATTCTTAGGCATATAAAATTCCTTGTACTCTTTTTTAAAATCAAATGCCATCTTTTTATCCTTTCGTTAATCTGTTTACTCGTTCCTGTATGTTACGTTCAAATACAACAGCTTATTGTATTTACCTATTGAGCTGCCTCTAATATTTCCCGCTGCTTCTTTTTACTAAATCCACCAAGCACAAGTTGATACGATTTATCCAGTAAATCCTTCAATAAATCGTCAGGCACTTCACCATCCGGTTTAACAGAATTCCAATGCAGTTTATTCATATAATAGCCGGGAATAATATCCTCGTACTGCTGCCGCAGTAAATCGCCCTCTAATGGTTCAAGTTTTAGTGTAATATAATATGGCTCATCATTCTCACCCAAACAGACTGCCGCAAACATTTTCCCACCTATTTGATAACGAATCCAATTCCATTCCTCCTGAAGATCTTTAGTCACCCCTGTCTTACTAAGTAAATATTCATCAATCCATGTGTACCTCATAAATCAGTTCTCCCTTTTTGTTATTACATAGACTAAATTTCACCTTCGTATCTCTTTTTCATACATTCTATACTAGACTTAATCTCCTCCCGTATTTCTTTCGGTTCCAGTAATTCTACCTTTTCCCTGAAGGATAACAGCCACGTAATCAAGTTTTCCTTGTCTGTGTAATCCGCTTGAAATAAAAGCCTTCCATCCTGCTGCACGCTGAAGCTGTCCGTCCCAAATTCTTCTATCAATCTCCATTTACAGTCCTGCTCAAATAGCGCCTTGACCTTTATTCCACCGGGAAATATTCTCTCATCGCTTAAATCCGGCATTG
>JAFLTD010000310.1 GCA_022510625.1 Lachnospiraceae bacterium | reverse complement strand
ACGATTCGAACCCGCACGCAGCCATGCTTCAGCCGGTGCCCTTTTTGAGAACGGCTGGTATGCTCCCCATAGAGTAGACAAAAAAGAGTTACAGAACTCAAAGGGGGGCACTTTATGCATGATAAGGAACGAATAGATCCGGAGCGGAAGCTTGCGGCGGTAAAGGAGTATTTGGCGGGTGATATTAGTCTGAACAAGGTTTCCACGAAATACGGGGTAAACCGCAGTTCTTTTATGAAATGGCTGTCAAATTACAGACAATTCGGAGAAGATGGTCTTAGACACCGGGAGAAAAACCAGCGCTATCCGGAAGATTTGAAAAGGCGCGCTGTGGAAGCCTACCTGACGGGGTATCTGACTGAAAATGAGGTATGCGAAAGATATGGCATCCGTTGCCGGAACCAGCTGCAGTTTTGGTTGAAGGTGTATAATAGTCACAAAGAGTTTTGGAGACCGGGAGGCAGACGTATGAACTCTGTTGTGACAAAAAAGGAGAGCGTCAACCGGAACAGGCAACTTGAGGTTGTAACTTACTGTCTTAACCACAGCAACGATTACTCTAAGACAGCGGTAAAATATGGTGTTACATATCAGCAAGTATATAGTTGGGTAAACCGATACCGCGCGGCGGGCAGTGATGAGCTGCATGGCGGGATCAAAAGGCGGAGCATAACGGAAGAACAGCTAAAAGCGGAGAATAAAAAACTTCTTCTGCGGATACAGGAATTTGAACTGACGCAGGCAATACAGGAAAAAGTCAGCGAATACGCCTTATCAGTAACCTTCAGTGGAGTATGTCAGGAAGCGGAGTATATGGCGGTGAAGTGGCTTCACGAGGAAAAGGGCTGGAAGGTCTGTAGGCTTTGCGCCGCAGCGGGAATTTGTAGAGCTGCATATTACAAATGGCTCCATCGCGAGCCAAGCAAAAAGCAGTTGCGCAACGAGCATCTTGCCGAGCTCATTCAAAGCATATACAAGTCGCAGCGCGGTGTCCCGGGTTACCGCCAGATGACGGTTATCCTCCGTCGGCGCTACAAAATCCATTGTAACAAAAAATGTGTTCACCGCATCATGAAGCTGCTTGGCCTCAGCTCTGTGTGCAGGAGGAAAAAGAATAACCGCATAAAAAAGACGTCTGCGGAATATACGGCTGAGAATATACTCGCCCGTGATTTTAGTGCGGTGCGGCAAAACGAGAAATGGCTAACAGATATTACAGAGCTCAAATATGGAGGTGGTAAAAAGGCGTATTTG
>JAFLTD010000031.1:26648-29309 GCA_022510625.1 Lachnospiraceae bacterium | reverse complement strand
CATGAATATGAATCAATACATGCCGGTCCGATTGATGACGGGAGAAGGCTGTGTGGCGGCTGCGGGAAGCGAACTGGCGAGTCTGGGAGAACGCTGCCTGATCCTTACAGGAAAGCGTTCGGCTAAGCTGTGCGGAGCCCTGGATGACGTGATATCGGTATTGGACGAACAGAAAATTGCGTGGAAGCATGTGGATATCATTGGGCAGAATCCAAAAATTTCGGACTGTGCAAAAGCTGCCGAGGAGGCAATCTCATTTGGCGCACAATTTATTATCGGTATCGGAGGCGGCTCCCCGCTGGATGCAGCCAAATGTACGGCAGTGCTGGCGGCCAACGCAGGGATGACGCAGCAGGAATTTTATACGCTCCCGTGGGTGGAGAAGCCCCTTGCGATAGTAGCGGTAGGAACCACCGCGGGAACCGGCAGTGAAGTGACCAAGGTAGCGGTTATTACAACGCTGGAAGGCAAAAAGAAGAGTATCAAGGAGGATTCCCTTTATCCGAAGCTTGCTCTTGGAGATCACACTTACACCGTTACTCTGCCGGAGAATTTTACCCGTTCCACGGCGATTGATGCCATGGCTCACTGCATGGAAAGTTATTTTTGCCGGTCAGCCAACGAACTGTCCCGTACCCATGCAGTTCGCGGCATTCGGATATTACTTAAAGAATTTCGCAAGATGGAGAGGTCGGGATTTGAGAGTCTGGATATACAAGATCGGGAAGCACTTTACCATGCATCCATCTACGGCGGACTTGCAATCAATGTGACGGGAACGACTATGCCGCATACGACAGGTTACCTTCTGACCGAGCAGCATGGTCTGGCTCACGGAACGGCCTGCGCGGTCTTTTTGCCGGAGTTCTTTTTACTTAATAAAAGGGAAGTGCCCGCGCTGACAGAGCACTTCCTCGCGGATATCGGCTGTGAGGAGGCAGAGTTTCTCCATCTGCTGGAGGCGGCCATGCCGGAATATCATGTGGAGATGACGGAAGAGGAGATTCAGAGGGAGCGTGGCAGATGGATTGGCAATGCAAGCCTTCAAAACGGCGTTGCGGTCATGGATGCAGACCAAATGGATGAGATGTTAAGGCGAATGTTTAGAGTATGAAAAGGAGGATTGTTATGGTTAGAAGAGCGAATGAATGTTCCGTAAAAGTGAACGAAAACATGAGAGGCGGAGACGGAAGCGTTAAACTCACAAGTTTGATTTCCGGTCCGGAAGAACTGCTGGATAAGGGCAGACTGTTTAGCGTGATCACTTTAGAACCCGGATGCAGCATCGGCTGCCACGTTCATGAGAAGGAGAGTGAACTGTTCTATATTGTCAAAGGTTCCGTCACCTACAATGACAATGGCGAGGAAATCACGGTGAATCCGGGAGATGTCACAATCGTTGAACCGGGAGGAAGTCACGGAATTGCCAACCGCACAGATGAGACCTGTGAGTTGGTGGCGCTGATTTTATATCAATAAAGTTAGTGAAAGAGGTTCACATCCGATGAACCTCTTTTTCGTTATAGAAAAGCTGTGCCAATGTTCGATTAAGGAATAGAGCAATTAATACAAGTGTTGATGGCAAACGATAAAACGTCAATAATATTTCAAAAAAACTATTGTAATTTGCCAATCGGTATGCTACCATACTGAATAGAAATATAAAATACAAACAGAAACAAATCTTGATTCTTAATATGCGCTGCATTTCATATCAAGCCATACGAGGCATAGAGTGGCGCAGTCGGGCGATTCTGCCAGAGATTCACATTTGTTTGGCAGGACTGCCTTGAAAGAATAAGAAGATGCGGAGTGGAAGTGACTTCGTCAAGAGCATACTAAACCTTGCGTTTCTTCTACATATATCTATGCCGGCAGTCCTGTACGAAAGAAACGGGAGGGCTGTGGTGCAGGAAAAGACGGTATTAGAAACTTATGAGGAGAAAAGGAAGCTGGCGCAGGAGTTTAACCTGACCAGCGACCTGTTTGCGAGCAAGGTATTCGAGGATGTGGATGCCTGTCAGGAGTTATGCAGAATTCTAATGCAGGACCAATCAGTGATACTGCAAAACGTCAGGACGCAGTACGTTATACGCAATCTGGAAACCCATTCGATGGAACTGGACATTCTTGCAGAACGGAATAATGGAGACATGGTCGGCATCGAAATCCAGATGTATGAGGAAACTGCACCTTTTAAGAGGACGCGGTATTATCTGTCAGGTATCGACATGAGCATTCTGGAGAAGGGGAAAGACTATAGTGGACTTCCGGCAGTGACAATGGTGTATCTCACGAAAGAGGACATCGTTGGCGATGGCAGGGGATATTACCTGATAGAGAGAAGAGTGGGTAGCCAGAGAAATACGGCATACAATGATGACAAACCGATAGTTGCAAGAAAAATAAGCAACAGAGTTTCGGAACAATACTATAATTTGGAACATCCCACAGGGGATGAGAAGGTTGACGAACTGCTTGCATACTTCAAGAATTCAGACCCATATTATAGGACGATGACATTCCCACGAATCGTAGAGCGGGTCAGACATTTCAAGATACAAAAGAAGGGAGTAGATATGATGTGTGAAATAGCGGATAGGATTAGAGAAGAAGGAAGAGAAGAAGGAAGAGAAGAAGGAAGAGAAGAAGGAAGAGAAG
>JAFLTD010000031.1:0-26548 GCA_022510625.1 Lachnospiraceae bacterium | reverse complement strand
GAAGGAAGAGAAGAAGGAAGAGAAGAAGGAAGAGAAGAAGGAAGAGAAGAAGGAAAAAGCGTTGGGAGACTTGAAAGCAGGATTGAGGATATTTTAGAACTTCTGGAAGATCTCGGACAGGTTCCACAAAAAATTGTAGATCTTATCAGGGCAGAGGATAACTTAGGAGTCCTCAGCAGATGGCTCAAGTCAGCGGCGAGAGCAGGAAGCATAGCAGAATTTGAAGCGAATATGTAAGAAAAGGTGGTCGGGAAGACCGCCTTTTAATGAGGAGAACACATGCACCTGCGACCATACAACGAACAGACAGACTTTATACAAATAACAAAATGGATTCAGGATGAGAGGACACATGCGCTCTGGTGTGCTAATTTTCTTTCCCACCCATTGTATGAGGATGAGTTCCATAATTATCTTTTTGAACAGAATTTGAATTTTTCTTCGCGCGACAAGAGCGAAATACTCTGCAACAAAAACGAGTATGACGGAGCATATGTCTATGCAGATGAAAATGACCATCCTGTAGGATTCTTTATCTATACGGTAAACAAACAGGATAAATCGGGTTTCCTGAGATTTATCGTGGTAGATAGTACATTGAGGGGCAAAGGATACGGCACTGATATGCTCAGGGAGCTTCAGCGGTTTGCCTACGAGAAAACCGATGTCAATTCGATCAGACTGATTGTGTTTGATGTGAATATTGCTGCCCGTACATGCTATGAAAAGGCAGGCTTTACCGCTATGGAAAGTGCACTGGATACTTTTTCCTATCAGGGTGAAATGTGGGGAAGATGTATGATGGAGCATACAAAATGATTTGCCAATTTCCCCGATATCCCCTATACTGAATCTATGAAGAAGTTATCGGAAGAAATCAAGTCGGGACAACTGAAACAAGTCTACATCCTCTACGGTGAGGAAGCGTACCTGAGAAATCAGTATAAAGAAAAGCTGAAAAATGCGCTGCTGGGCGAGGGCGATTCCATGAACTTTCACTATTTCGAAGGAAAGGATGTCAGATCGGGAGAGGTGATCGATCTGGCGGAGACTATGCCTTTTCTGGCGGAGCGCAGAGTGATCATGTTGGAAAACAGCGGACTTTTCTCTCATGGCGGAGAGGAGTTAGCAGCGTATCTGGAAGCCCCTTCGGAAACGGCTTATTTCGTGTTTGTCGAGCCGACAGTCGATAAGCGCAGCAAACTCTATAAGGCGGCTACTGTCAAGGGGCGCGCCATCGAGTTCGGTGCGCAGGATGAAGCTGTGCTGAAGCGATGGATACTTGGTTTCTTGAAAAAGGAGAACAAGAACATCACGGAACGTGATTTGGATCTTTTTCTGGATAAGACGGGCTCGGATATGGCAAATATTCGCGGTGAGCTGGAAAAACTGCTCTGTTACTGCTTGGATCGGGATGTCATAACGGCGCAGGACATTGAGAAGGTCTGCACCAAGCAGGTGAGCAACCAGATTTTCGATATGATCAATGCGGTGGCGGAGAAAAAGCAGCAGACGGCGATGACGTTATACTATGATTTGTTGACACTCAAAGAACCACCTATGCGTATCATGATCCTCATCGCGCGGCAGTTCAATCTGCTGCTGCAGGTCAAGGAACTGAGGAACAAAGGGCTTGATGCCAACGCCATTGGTACAAAGGTCGGCTTGGCGGGGTTCATAGCCAAGAAATATGTGGCACAGGCATCAAAGTTCAAGGAGGACGATCTGCGGCGGGCGTTGGCGGACTGTGTGGAGTCGGAGGAAGCGGTCAAGACCGGCAGGATGAACGATGTGATGAGCGTGGAGCTTTTGATTGTGAAATACAGTGCATAAGGAGTGAACAGTCATGTTTGAATTAATTTTTTTCATTTTTATCGGTATCATAATATACAAGAGAGTTCAGCGTGTGAAGCAGGACGGTGGTATAAAGGGGAATAATTCCCTGCCGAACACCACGGTTACCACGCCGCCCGCGCATGATAATACAAGACCTCCGGTTCAGCCGATGACGCAGTCCCGTCCGGGCCGGACAGCACAGGCGCGCGGTCCTGCACAGCAGACAATGCAGCGTACAGCTGCGCAGACAGCCATACAGGAAGCCAAGGAGGATGGGAATTCCACTACGGCGTATTTGATGGAGAAAGCGGAGGCGGACGCGAGAGAGCATGCGAAAGAGAAGTTCGAGGAACAGAAGCGTCTGTATGAAACGAGGGGCGGTCTTGCCGTGGCTGAGAGGCTTTTGGACGGAGATCCCATTCCGCAGGGTAAACGCTGCGTGAACTGCGGTTATTGCGGTGCGGAAAATCTGGTACCGATGGCGCCGCGGACTAGGTACAGCTGCTACTTCTGCAGAGAGCCGCTGTAAAATTGATACAATGGTTTACATAAAATCGAAACAAACAACAATCACAAAGAGGAAGATATGATGGCAGCTAAAACAGAGAATGCAATGCAAGACATAAAGTTTCTTTTTCCCGAAGGGAAAGACAAGGCGTTGACGTTCAGTTACGATGACGCGCAGATTTATGACAGGCGGTTAGTCAGTATCTTTAACAAGTACGATTTGAAAGCGACATTTCATCTCAACAGCGGGACGCTGGATCAGGATGGATTTATCACATGCGCTGAGGTGGAAGAACTCTATGCGAACCATGAAGTTGCCTGCCATGCGGTGACGCATCCCTATTTTAATCAATTGTCTCAGGCGCAGACGGTGACGGAACTGATTGAAGACAGGCGAGCATTGGAGAAGTGCTGCGGCAGACTTGTGAGAGGGTTTTCATATCCTTTCGGCGAATACAATGAAAGGCTGATTGAAACGGCGCGAAATCTCGGCATTGTATACAGCCGCACGGTGGAAGACACTATGAATTTTGCTCTGCCTTCCGATTTTATGAGATGGCATCCCACCTGCCATCATGACAAAGTGACAGATGCATTTATAGATGATTTCTTCAATCCTCCGGGGTATCGAAATATTTCACTGCTGTATATCTGGGGACACAGTTTTGAGTTCGAGAGAAATGATAACTGGGATCATATCGATCATGTCTGTGACAGACTGCATGGGCGGACGGATGTGTGGTATGCCACCAATATAGAGATATACGAGTATGTGACGGCAATGCGTGCACTGGTTATATCCATAGACGGAAATATTCTGTACAATCCCACGGCCAAAGCACTCTGGGTTTTAATAGGAGATCAAAAGGTCTGCCTGCCGGCGGGTATGTGCATCAGCCTTCGTACATACTCCGAAATTCGGTAGGTGTACAGTCCTTGATCAATTTAAACATTCTGATAAATGCGGAGAGACTGGTAAAGCCTGATTGCAGGGCAACCTCGGTAATGGATATCTCGGGGTCTACAAGCAGTGTCTCCGCATGTTCTATTCTCTTCCTGTTCAGGTATTTGTAGAATGAAACACCCGTGAAGCGCTTGAACAATCTTGTGAAATGATACTTGGAAAACCCTGCAAGGGCGGCAACATCATCCAGACTCAGGTCTTCGGTGCAATGCTCGTGGATATGATTGCAGACGGTGATAAATTTCTCGGTGTATTCCTTTTGTTTTGTACGTGTCACATCAAAGGCGCTGCCGGTTGCGGTGCACTCCCTTCCGATCAAAACAAGCATCTCGATCAGTTTCGAGTAAATGGAAGCGCTGATCAGGATGGAATCACTGAAATATTCAGTACAGATGTCCAGCATCAGATTTTTGAGCTGTTCGTGTATCATGGGTGCGCTTTCGGGCGTGACTAACAGCGCGGACGGAATATTGGACAATGTGGACTCGATATCGGCCACGTTGTGCAGAAGAGAAAAATCGGCCTGAAATATAAGCCTTTCCCCGTGCATGGCGGGCATACTGTGAATAACTCCGGAGTTGATGATGAGCAGATCGCCCTCCTGCAGCAGATAATCGGAATCTCTGCAAGAAACCTGATAAGGGTTCTCCAATGGCATTATGATTTCAATGGGAGTATGCCAGTGGTCGGGATACACTTCGTAGTCCGTATTGTCAAACAGCATAAAACTCTCGATTTCCTTATAGACAACAGTTTCTTTGATACCGTTTAAGATTTCTATCATATGGCCCTCGCACACACTGCTCAAAATTAATTTCTAAAAATTGCTACTTCTAACTCTGTATCATACCACAAAAAGAGAAAAAAGCAATGCAAAAAAAGGACAAAAATGATATACATCCCATAATTACCAAGTCATATATGGGCAAAATGACAATATAATAGAAAAAAACAGGTTGGAAAGTATGCAAAATGTTTATATGTCCATTAATGATAAAAGCAATTTTTGATACACAAAAAGCAATTATTATGATGAAAGGTATAGAATGTTTTGCTATACTGCTCTTGTAACGTGATAACAGATTCGTCCGTCTTGACGAACGAATTCGGCATGGGGAATGGAGGAAAATATGAAAAGAAAATTATTATCAGTAGTTTTGGCGGCTGCTATGCTGACTACCGTATTGGCAGGATGCGGCGGCGGTTCCGGTGATGCGGGAACAAACCCGAGCTCCGACAGCGGTGCTTCTTCAAGTTCTGACAGCGGTGCTGCATCGGGAGATGTGGAAGAAATCACATGGATGTTCTGGGATGACTTAAATGCTACAGAAGACTTAATTTCTCTCGGTTACAAGGATGTCCTTGACAGATTCAATACTGACTATGCAGGACAGTATCATGTAACGGCTATCACAACCAACTTGGAGGAATATTATCCCAAGCTGAATGCATTGGTTGCAGCTAACGAGACACCGGATGTATTTATTGTAAGTCCCGGCGCTAACCTGACAGATTATGTTACACCGGGTGTGACAGCAGATCTGACATCTATCCTGAAAGATGAGAACCCCGACTGGTATGCAAGCTTCAGCGGCGGTGTGTTTGACAAGCAGACCTACGACGGCAAGATTTATGCAATACCTACGAACATGGCAGCGGCATGTGTGTTCTATAACACAGAGATTTTTGAAAAAGCCGGTGCTTCGGTTCCCACCACATACGATGAACTGTTAGATGCTTGTGAGAAGATTCAGGCTGCAGGCTATACACCGATCACGATCAGTGCAGGTACGGCATGGTGCTTATCTATGCTGGTAGGTTACCTTTGCGACAGAGAGGGTGGCCCGGATAACTTGGATAAAATCAATGCAGGTACAGGAAGCTGGCTTGATCCTTCTTTCATCGCAGCCGGCGAGAAGATGGTAGAGCTTTCACAGTACTTCCAGAAGACGGCAGCGGGTGATACCAATGATGTTGCTACAGCAGCTTTCTACAATGAAGAAGCAGCTATGTTGATTCAGGGTTCCTGGGCAATCGGTCAGATCAACGGTGCAAATCCTGCGTTTGAGGACAAATGTGGTGTGTTCCAGTTCCCCGGCATTCCCGGCGGCGCTGACCCGAACAGAATCATTGCCAAGACAGACTCTCTTGCTATGAGCTCCAAGACAGAGCACAAGGATGCCTGTGTTGCACTGATGAAATACTTCACAGACGATACCGCTCAGAAGTACACGGCAGAAGTCGGAGGTAAGATTCCGATTACCAGCGTGGACGTTGATTATGACAAAGCTCCGGCACAGTTGAAATATGTTATGGATATTCTGTCCAGCACATCCGGTACACTCGGATTCTACAATGAGTCCTTTGCTACCTCAGAAGCAGGTGCCGAGTTTGACAATCAGATGGTTTCCATCTACTTAGGTGACCAGACTGTAGAAGAAGGCTTCCAGAAAGTTCAGAACTTCTTTGAGGAGGAAGTCTGGAAGTAATCACTAATTTATGTAAGTTAATTCATGCGGGATTGACACATCGTGCTGATCCCGCATGTTGTATATATGGAGAATGTTCACTCTGTTATCGGAAGGGAACGGTGGTATATATGAATAAGATGATGCGGGATAAAAAAGCAATTCTGTTATTTATGGCACCGGCGTTTATTTTGTTTACGCTGGTCTTGTTTATACCGATCTGCCAATCGGTTTATTATTCGTTCTGCGACTATGATGCGTTGACACCGCCGGAGTTTGTGGGATTGAAAAATTATACGAAATTATTGAGAGATGATACAATGAAGGTTGCATTGAAAAATTCGTTGTTTTTCATGATATTCTCCATTGTTTCACAGTTGATATGCGGCCTTATACTTGCCGGTTTGTTGACGAATATTAAGAAGGGAAGAAACCTCTTTAAGAATATATATTATCTGCCTTGCGTACTCTCATCCGCAGCGCTTGGTCTTCTGTGGATGTTTATTTTCAGCACAAAACTGGGAATCAACCAGCTTCTCGCGATGGTGGGGATAGAAGGTCCGTTGTGGCTTATGGACACCAAGGGAACGATTATTCTGCCGATGAAGGTGATTGCCTTTGTGGCATTATGGCAGTATGTAGGGCAGTCCATGATGCTCTACATGGCACAGATTTCAAGTATCAGTACATCTCTGTATGAGGCGTCCTATATTGACGGATGTACCAAGACGAAGACGTTCCGATACATCACGCTTCCGCTGCTGCGTCCTATGATGGCTACGGCGATGTCATTAAATGCCATCGGATCTTTAAAGTTCTTCGATCTTGTGTTCAATATGACGGAGGGCGGACCTAACCACAAGACGGAAGTGCTGGCAACCCATTTGTATACGCAGGGATTCAAATTTTTTAAGTATGGCTATGCCAGTGCGATCGGTGTCGTGCTTCTGGTGCTCTGCCTGTTTGTGACGTTTGTCATTAACAAGTATATCAAAATTGATAATTATGAAATGTAGGAGGTGGGACGAATGAGCGGAAAGAAAGTAGGAAGTACAAAGAGCAAAATATTATATATTATTCTCTATACTTTTCTTATATTGATGGCGCTGCTGTATCTTCTGCCGTTAGTATGGATCGCACTGACCTCTTTAAAAGACGATAAGACACTGTTTATCTCGCCTTTCGCAATGCCTGAAAAACTGATGTTTGAGAATTATACCTTTGCGTGGACTGCAGGTTATCTGGGAAAGGCCACCCTCAATTCAGTGTTTGTGTGCGTTATAACGCTGCTGCTCAGCATGATCGTGGGCTCCATGGCAGCATTTGCAATCGGTCGTATGCGCTGGAAGTTTTCGGGTCTCGCCATGACATATTTTCTGACGGGAATGATGATTCCGGTACACTGCGTGCTGATTCCTCTCTTTACGAAGTTTGCTAAAGTCGGATTGTCCAACAATCTGTGGGGATTGATTTTGCCGTATCTGACGTTCTCCCTTCCGGTCACCATTTTTATTATGACGGGATTTTTCCAGGGACTGCCCAACGAGCTGTTTGAGTCGGCATGCATAGACGGATGTTCGATTTATAAGTCGTTTACCCACATCGCACTGCCGCTCTCCAGAACGGGACTCTTCGTGACGGGGCTGATGACCTTTGTCGCCAACTGGAATGAGCTGCTGCTGGCAATGGTATTCATATCGGACGACACGAAGAAGACATTACCTGTTTCGCTGTCCAAGTTCGTCGGTCCGTACAATACGAACTATTCACAGATGTTTGCAGCGATTGTGATTGCGATCGTACCGACTATTATAGTATACTGTGTATTCAGTAACCAGATTGTCGACGGTCTGACAGCAGGTGCAGTTAAAGGTTAACCCCAAAAGGCTTGGCAGTAAGTGGCTGAGCATTAAATCAAAAAATAACCGGAAGGAAAATAGTGTATGAGCAATAGAAGTGAAGCCAGAAAAAGAGCCGCACAGAAAGCAAAAGAATTAGTGAGCAAGATGACTGTGGAGGAACGTGCCTCCCAGCTTCGTTACGATGCGCCGGCAATTGAGAGACTAGGTGTTCCCACTTACAATTGGTGGAATGAAGCGCTGCACGGAGTGGCGAGAGCGGGTGTGGCGACCAGTTTTCCGCAAGCCATCGGCATGGGGGCAACCTTTGATGTCGCCTTATTGAAAAAGGCGGGAGATGTGGTTGCCACAGAAGGAAGAGCCAAGTACAATGCCTATTCCGGCGAAGATGACAGAGATATCTATAAGGGACTTACGTTTTGGTCGCCGAATGTCAATATTTTCCGTGATCCGCGGTGGGGAAGAGGGCATGAAACATACGGGGAAGACCCTTATCTGACAAGCCGGCTCGGTGTCGCGTATGTTGAGGGACTACAAGGCGATGGGGAGACGCTTAAGAGTGCAGCGTGTGCCAAGCATTTTGCGGTGCATTCCGGCCCGGAGGCGGTGCGTCATGAGTTTGATGCCAAGGCGACCAAGAAAGATATGGCGGAGACTTATCTGCCTGCGTTCAAGGCCTGTGTGCAGGAGGCCGAGGTGGAAGCGGTGATGGGCGCCTACAACAGAACTAACGGTGAGCCCTGTTGCGGCAGCAAGACGCTGATGCAGGATATTCTCCGTGGTCAATGGGGATTTGAGGGGCATTACGTCTCCGACTGCTGGGCTATTAGAGATTTTCACGAGCATCACATGGTGACGCACTCGGCGGAGGAATCTGCGGCGATGGCGCTGAAGGCAGGCTGTGATATCAATTGCGGTGTGACCTATCTGCATCTGTTAAAGGCTCTGCAGGACGGATTGGTGACTGAGGAGGAAATCACGACAGCGGCGGAGAGAGCTTTTACGACCAGATATATGCTGGGACTGCTTGATGGCAGTGAATACGATGATATCCCCTATGAGATGGTGGAGTGTGATGAACACTTGAAAGTGGCGGAGCAGATGACGAGAGAATCTCTTGTGCTGCTCAAGAATAATGGGATACTGCCGCTTGGTTCGGATGTCGGACAGACGATAGGAGTGATCGGTCCCAATGCCAACAGCAGAGCGGCCTTAGTGGGGAATTATCACGGTACTTCCTCCAGATATATAACGGTATTGGAAGGCATTCAGGATAAAGTCGGACATAATGGCAGAGTTTTGTATTCTGAGGGCGCTCATCTCTTTAAAGACAGGGTAGAGGGTCTTGCGTGGAAGGACGACAGGATTTCTGAGGCGTTGATCGTGGCGAAGCACAGTGACGTGGTTGTGCTCTGTGTGGGACTCGATGAGACATTGGAAGGCGAAGAAGGAGATACCGGAAACAGCTATGCATCCGGTGACAAATCCGATCTGCAGCTCCCGCAGTCGCAGAGAGATTTGATGGATGCGGTACTGGCGGTAGGAAAGCCGGTGATCGTATGCCTGATGGCCGGCAGTGCTATTGATCTGTCTGCAGCGCAGGATAAAGCGGACGCTGTAATACAGCTCTGGTATCCCGGTGCAAGAGGAGGTAAGGCGGTAGCAGATGTTCTTTTCGGTGAGTATTCACCTTCCGGCAAACTTCCCGTGACTTTCTATAAAACACTGGAGGAGCTGCCTGAGTTTGAAGATTACAGCATGAGTGGGCGTACATACCGCTATATGAAGAATGAAGCGCTGTATCCGTTCGGTTATGGTTTAAGCTACGGCGATGTAGTGGTAGAGGCCGCCGATATTGCGGATAAACAGTCGGGCAAGAGAGAAGTTGTGCTTCAAGTACAAGTGAAAAATCGTGGCAATGTGGCGACAGATGACGTTATACAGGTCTATGTAAAAGATCTGGAATCCCCTTACGCAGTTCCTAATCACAGTCTTTGCGCCTTTGAACGTGTTTCGCTTGGGGCCGGCGAGAGTAAGACTGTTACTGTTACGGTATCCGGGGATGCGTTCCGGGCAGTGAACGACGACGGTGAATTTGTGCAGGACTCCGGCAAATATGAGCTGTTTATCGGCACGGGACAGCCCGATGCACGGACGAAAGAACTTACGGGCAAGGAGAGCGTGAAGGTGAAAGTGGGGCCGGATGTTCTGTAAGGCGTGAAGACTTATTATATACCTGTGAAAAATAAAGTTGCGGATACCGCTCCGGTAAGCTATACTGTACATATACATAATAGTGGTGCAGATAGTGCAGAAAGAATAGATTTGGGAAGTTACACGGACGGAGGAAGAGGACATGAGTATGAATATCGTATGTCTGGATCTGGAGGGTGTGTTAGTGCCCGAAATCTGGATTGCTTTTGCCGAGGCGAGCGGTATTCCGGAACTTAAGAGGACAACCAGGGATGAGCCTGATTACAATAAGTTGATGAATTGGCGCATCGGTATTCTGAAAGAGCACGGACTCGGATTGAAGGAGATTCAGGACACGATTGCGACGATTGATCCGATGCCCGGAGCAAAAGAATTTCTGGATGAACTCAGGAGTATCACGCAGGTCATAATTATCAGCGATACTTTTACGCAGTTTGCGGGCCCACTCATGAAGAAACTCGGATATCCTACGATTTTCTGTAATTCTCTTGAGGTGGCACCAGACGGCGAGATTACAGGATTTAAGATGCGCATTGAGAACTCCAAGCTGACGACGGTGAAGGCATTGCAGTCCATCGGATATGAGACCATTGCCAGCGGAGACAGCCATAACGATATGGGAATGATCAAGGCGAGCAAAGCGGGATTTTTGTTTAAGAGTACTGAACAGATCAAGAAGGACAACCCGCAGATTCCCGCATACGAGACATATGAGGAATTGATGTCTGCGATCAGGGAAGCACTTTCATCATAACAGGATATTTATGCAGATTAAAACATCCCCGGGAAGCTGTTTCCGGAGGATGTTTTATTAAATATTTATCTCGCTATTAATGTTTAGGAAGGTTTCGGATACAATGAGAGTGATACGAAAAATACTTTATGCATTGATTGCTGTGCTGGCGCTTTTTTGCCTGTTGATTATGGTCTGTGCATTCAATCCGGAAGCTGCTGACAAAATTGGGTCGATGGTGTCTACAGACAGCAGGCGGACCGAAGCGGCTGATGCGGAGACGGATTCCACAGATGGTTTGGGAGATGCCGTAAATCTGTCACAAGGCGGAAATGGCGGTGTGCAGGGTGACAGGGCGGAGAACGCCGTGACAAGAGAAGAACGTCCGGCAGTCAGCAGTATACAGCCCGTCCGCAGAGAGGAGAACAACCGTGATGCGGACGGTTTAAGCGGTGATAACAAAGCGGGCTATGTTGCACCCAGAGAATCCGACATTGTCATACCCGGAGATGTTTCGGGAAGAAACGGCTACATACAGATACAGGGTGATGCGCAGCAGGTTGACGATACCACTGCGGACGATCTTCAAAATCGGCTTGATGCCGGATTCACGGGTGACGGGTTGACTTTTGATCCGCTCTATTATCCCTATTATGCGATGCTGGATGAGGAGGGGAAACATGTCTACCGTCAGATTTACGCCAATGCGGATGCGGTCTTCTCTACATTTATGCCGGTTGAGGAGGTGACCGCGGCACAGCTTAGAAATATTTTCTCCGCGGTTTATAACGACCATCCTGAATTGTTCTGGCTGGAGACTGCCTATGCCTGCAAATATACCTCTGCAGGCCAATGTATTGAGATCGATCTGAGGTTTAACCGGCTGACACAGAATCTGGGCAGTGCCAAGGAAGCCTTCAACAAGCAGGTTGACGGCATCATAGAGGAAGCGCAGAAATTATCGGATAACTATTCCAAAGAAAAATATGTTCACAATGAGTTGATCGACAGAATTTCTTACGATACGCGGGCGGAGATGAATCAGAGCGCATACAGTGCACTGGTGAACGGCGAGACGGTCTGTGCGGGCTACTCCAGGGCTTTCCAGTATATCATGATGCAGCTTAATATTCCGTGCTATTACTGCACGGGATTTGCCGGCGAGAATCATGCATGGAATATCATTCAATTGAGCGACGGTTTCTACAATGTAGACACCACATGGGATGATACGGACGGCGGTAATTATAACTATTTTAATAAGACCGACGACGACTACGCGAGCAACCATATCAGAAAGGAACTGTCAGTGTATCTGCCGCCCTGTGACGGACAGCAATACCGCAATCTGGAGCAGAAACCGGATAATAGTCCGCAGAACGGTTCGGAGACTTCCGAGGAGGATCGGAAGACTTTGAGGAGCCTCGCTGATGTGGGTATAGCGGAGGATCAGGTTTTTTCGGATATGGGTTATTATTATGAAGACTGCTATAACCAGGTCGTGAAAAACGGAGTTGGACATTATACTTTCTACAACGCAGTGGCAAGTGAGCAGATGGCGAATGAAATTCTCCAAAGCTACGGCACAGAGATTTGTTGGGACACTTATATGGAGAACGCCACGAGCGCGGTTGGAGCGCACCGATGCAGTTGGATTGTATCGGTGGAACCGCTGCAGGACGGCAAGTATTTTGTCACTCACGAGATAAGTATGACACAGTAATCGTTTAATCTTTTTGTGTGGAATGATCATAATGGATTGTTATTTTTCAGAGCTGTCGCACTAATTTAGTGCGGCAGCTTTTTTTGTCAATAGATATTTAAGTCCGATTTATGGTACATATTTGGTGCTATCCTCTATATCAAGATAACATTTCCCCGGATGAATCGAGAGTGATTGTGGGATAAGTCAGTGACAAACAGACAAAGGAGGAGAGAGGATGGCGGTAGATATGAGAGGAAAGACGTTTGGAATAATAACGGTTTTGTTGGTGCTGGTCATTGTTTTTTGTATCAAAGGAACAGTGATGAGCAGAGGAAGCGGTGAGAATGAGAGAAAGAATCATTATTACGCGGCACTGGAGCAGGAATATCTGGAGAGAACACGGATTCTGCTGGAAGAGGAAGGATTGAGAGACTGCGGTGTAAACATCAGATGGGTCGATGACGGAAACGGTAACCGTGAGTATACGATCCTTCTTCACCATAGGGATTTGAACCACATGTCGGAGCAGGAGAAGTCGGCTCTGGAGAAGATGTTGTCAGGGATAGAGTTTCAGGATGCGGCATGTAGGTTTTCTTATGTAATTGGGTCATGATTTGACGGTGGCAGTAAACAATCGAGAAAACATTGACAGAATCGAACATATGTTTTATATTAATATTACAGAACAAATGTTCCGTGTTTTTTGTCAAGAGATGGAATGACATTTTCATGATTTGGGATTATACTAGTAGAGATGAGCGATACGGTTCACAGAATCATATGAGATGCTTATTTCGAATAAATCAGATTGGAGTACAGTATGAGACCTAATCCTAAACCACAGGAAATGTACAGACATTTTAAAGGAAATATATATCAGATACGCTGTCTTGCCAAACATAGTGAGACGGGAGAAATGATGGTTGTCTATCAGGCCATGTATGACACTTTTCAGATCTATGTAAGACCGCTCGCTATGTTTATGGAAGAAGTTGACCGCTCTAAGTATCCTGATGCGAAGCAGACATACCGTTTCGAATTGCTTCAGGATGCGGATGATACCCCGGAACCTGAACAGCCGGAAGCTTCATCTTTGCAGGAAATATCGGCACAGACGGCGGGATCGGATGAACAAGTGCATATTGATCCTCTGGTGATGGAATTTCTTGATGCAGACACGTATGAGCAGAGATTGAACATTCTCGCGGCACTCCGCGACAGAGTTACCGACGATATGATCAACACGATGGCGGTTGCCGTCGATCTGGAGATCAAGGACGGTGACATAGGTGCGCGGTATGAAGAGTTAAAGAACTGTCTGCTCACCTTTGAGAAATATGAGTGCAACAGATTGAGATAGTATAAGGCAGAAGCCCGTCTCCTGAGAATCATGGCAGTATTCCGGCAGGAGGTGGCTTATGGCTTACGATTTGGAGAACAGACTTGTAGTGGGCGTTTCGTCCAGAGCACTGTTTGATCTGACATACGAGAATACGATATTCGAATCGGACGGAGTGGAGGCATATTGCAGATATCAGATTGAGCATGAGGATGATATACTGCGTCCGGGACCGGGATTCCCATTGATCAAGGCATTGCTCAATTTGAATAATTTGCCGGGCAAGGAAGGCAGCGTGGAGGTTATCATTATGTCGAGAAACAGTCCGGATTCCTCTCTGCGTGTCTTTAAGGCGATAGAGCATTATGGGTTGAATATTACCAGAGCCGTGCTGGCGAGCGGTGCATCCCTTGCGCCCTATTTATCGGCATTTAAGACGGATCTCTTTCTGTCGGCATATGAGGATGATGTGCAGAGTGCCATAGATTCCAATATTGCGGCGGGCATCATCTGTACCGATGGAATGCGCACCTATGACTGCGACCATCAGATTCAGCAGATAAGAATTGCGTTCGACGGTGATGCGGTGCTGTTTTCGGATGAATCGGAGAAGATCTATCAGGAGCAGGGACTGGAGGCCTTTGAAGAGAACGAGAGACGCAATGCCAACAATCCTCTTCAAGCAGGGCCATTTGCCAAATTCCTGAAGACTTTGTCCGAATTGCAGAAAGATTTTGTTCAGGAGGAGGCGCCCATCAGAACGGCGCTTGTCACGACCAGGTGTGCTCCCACCCACGAGCGGGTTATCCGTACACTGCGCGCGTGGAATGTTCGGATAGACGAGGTTTTCTTCCTTGGAGGCGTCCGAAAGAAGGATGTGCTCCAGGCATTCGGGGCGCATATCTTCTTCGATGACCAGTCGGTGCATACCGTTCCGGCTTCGGAAGTGGTTCCGGCTGCGAGAGTGCCTTATAAGAGAAAGCAGCCTTGCGATGAAGCGGAGCAGGAGCCGGACAGCAGTTGATGTATTATGAGATACAACGAGATAATTCAAGCTAACTTCATAGAGAGACCCAACAGGTTTATAGCCTATGTGGATATAGCAGGTGAGAGGACTAAAGTTCATGTGAAGAACACCGGAAGGTGTAAGGAACTTCTCAGAGATCACGTGAGGGTATATCTGGAGAAGAGCGGTAATCCGGAGCGTTCCACCGCCTATGATCTGGTGGCGGTAGATAAGGACGGCAGATTGATCAATATGGACTCCAATGCTCCGAATAAAGTGGTCGGTGAGTGGCTCAATGCGGGAGGTTTGTATCGGGATGTCAGCCTGGTACGTCCGGAGACGACCTTTGGAAGTTCCAGATTTGATTTCTATGCGGAGAGTGCTTCCGGCGCGAAAGCATTTATAGAGGTCAAGGGTGTCACCTTGGAGAATGACAACGTGGCGGCATTTCCGGATGCCCCTTCCGAGCGGGCAGTTAAACATGTAGAAGAACTGATAGAGGCGCATGAACAAGGATATGAAACATACCTGATTTTCGTTGTTCAGATGAAGGATATATGGCGTGTGGAGCCAAACTGGAAAACACATCCGGCCTTTGGGGAGGCGCTTAAGAAGGCGAGGAGTGCAGGAGTGCACTTGCTCGCCTATGACTGTCTGGTGGAGGAGGACAGCCTCGTGATCGGCAATGAAGTTCCCGTCGTCGTGGACAGTCTGGATTTAATCGCGGAGCCGCTGCTTAAATGGTATGATACGGGCAGACGGATTCTGCCCTGGAGGGAAGAGCCTACACCGTACCATGTGTGGCTGTCGGAAATTATGCTGCAGCAGACGAGGGTTGAGGCGGTCAAGCCCTATTATGACAGGTTCCTAAAGAGATTGCCGGACATAGCGAGTCTGGCAGCAGTAGAGGAAGAAGAATTATTGAAACTCTGGGAAGGACTCGGCTACTATAACCGTGCAAGGAATTTGAAAAAGTCCGCGTTGCAGATTATAGAGGAATACGGGGGTGAAATGCCGTCGGATTACGAGAGACTCGTGAAATTGAGCGGCGTCGGCAGTTATACCGCGGGTGCCATCGCTTCTATAGCTTTCGGACAGGTCGTGCCGGCAGTGGACGGCAATGTTTTGAGAATTTTATCCCGGCTGCGGATGGACGACAGAGACATTCTGGACACCCGGGTCAAGAGATCTATAGAGGAAGAAATGAGGGGAATCATACCGATGGACAGGCCGGGAGATTTCAATCAGGCGCTGATGGAACTCGGAGCCGTTGTCTGTGTCCCCAACGGAAGCCCGAAGTGTGGGGAGTGTCCGTGGGGAGAACTCTGTCAGGCACGAAAGCAGGAGAAGATATCGGAATATCCCAAGAAGGCGCCTAAGAAACCGCGCAGCATTGAGAAGAAGACGATTTTGGTAATACAGTATGGTCGTCAGATAGCGCTAAGCAGAAGGCCGCAGCGGGGTCTGCTTGCCGGCATGTATGAGTTTCCCTCTATGGAAGGACACCAGGGGGAAGAACAGGTTCTCGCATATTTGAGAAAGACCGGTGTTGTGCCGCTCAGGATTCGCAAGTTGGCGCCGTCGAAGCATGTTTTTACCCATAAAGAATGGCATATGACGGGATATCTGATCCGAGTGGATGATCTGTCGGGAATGGGAGAGTATGTGTTTGTCGATCCGGCCGAGATAAGGAGTAAATATCCGGTTCCGTCCGCCTTTGCCGCATATATGGAATTAATCTGATCATAAATACGGGAGGCTGTTACAAGGTCTGTCGTTGTTTCAGTTAACTTATACCGGTTTCCGCTTAAGATGTTTCTGCATATTGCGGTAGGAGTGTAAAAGGGTGTTCGTGCTATACACGATGCCATACATGATCGCCGCCATGATAAACGCGGTGACCACATCAAACACGGAGTGCTGTTTGATAAACATGGTTGACATAATAATAGATGCGCACAGGATAAAAGAACCGATTCGGATTCCTTTATGTTTTTTCAGCCGTTGACTCTTCATGACGGCAATATGGCAGCCGAGTGAGTTATATACGTGGATGCTGGGCCACAGGTTGGTCGGCGTGTCCGCCTTGTAGAGGGCAGATACCAGATATGTAAATATGTTTTCTCTGGGCATGGCATGCGGTCTGAGACGATGACCGTTGGGCCACAGTGTGGAAATCAGCAGAAATACGGTCATGCCGGTGCACAGGAAAACAAATATTCTGAAGTAATCCTCCTTGTCATGCAGGAAAAAGTAAGCGACCACAACGACGACATATGCAAACCACAGCATATAAGGGATGACGAATACTTCACAGAACGGAATCATGTCATCAAGAGATACATGAATGATCTGATAGTGTCCCGTGACAGTTTCCTCCAGATGCCGGAACCATAGTAAATAGATGATTCCGTAGATCATCAGAGGAATTGCGTGTATGTATTTTGAGGTCCATTTATGCTTTCGAAAAGTTTCCATCATGCCGCCCTGTATACCGGATTAAATTCGATTACTTTTTCAGATTACTTTTTTAGATTACTTTTTCAAATCAATTTGTGTGCTGTTCATAGCTGTATCATAGCAAATCATGCGGAAAAGTCAAAATAAGATTTTCATAAATATTTCTTAATTTTTCCTGAAAAAAATGACCATTATGGCTAAGAGAAAACCATCATAATGTTTGATGTTGCGCCGTAATCGGTCCGTGTGGTATACTTATAGCGATTTTATGAGAAAGGCAGGAACAAGGAATGTATTCATTGGACGAGGTAAAGAAAATAGATCCGGAGGTAGCGCAGGCTATCATAGACGAACAGCAACGACAGAACTCTCATATTGAGCTGATCGCATCCGAGAACTGGGTGAGCAAGGCAGTCATGGCGGCTATGGGAAGCCCTCTGACCAACAAGTATGCGGAAGGATATCCGGGCAAGAGATATTACGGCGGCTGTGAGTGTGTGGATGTCGTGGAGGATCTTGCAAGGGATCGGGCGAGAGAACTGTTCGGCTGTGAGTATGTCAATGTACAGCCCCATTCCGGTGCACAGGCGAACATGGCAGTGTTTTTTGCGGTTATGGAGCCGGGAGATACTTTTATGGGTATGAACCTGGATCATGGCGGACATCTGTCCCACGGTTCACCGGTCAATATGTCCGGCAAGTATTTTAACTGCGTGCCCTACGGCGTCAATGATGACGGATTCCTTGATTATGATAATGTACGCAAGATTGCGTTGGAATGTAAACCGAAGATGATTGTGGCAGGTGCATCTGCATATGCCAGAACAATAGATTTTAAGAAATTCAGAGAAATCGCCGATGAGGTGGGTGCGGTATTGATGGTGGACATCGCGCATATTGCGGGACTTGTGGCGGCAGGGTTGCATCCCAGCCCGATTCCGTATGCCCACGTGACGACGACCACCACCCACAAGACACTCAGGGGTCCCCGCGGCGGTATGATCATGTCCAGCCAGGAAGTGGCTGATCAATATAACTTCAACAAGGCTATTTTCCCCGGTATTCAGGGCGGTCCGTTGATGCATGTGATCGCGGCGAAAGCTGTCTGCTTCAAGGAGGCATTGGACCCTGCGTTTAAGAAGTATCAGCAGGGAGTTGTGGACAATGCCCAGGCACTGTGCAAAGGACTGCAGAACAGAGACGTGAGGATCGTGTCCGGAGGCACGGACAATCATTTGATGCTGGTTGATCTGACCACTTACGATTTGACGGGCAAGGCAGTGGAGAAACTCTTGGATGAAGCGCATATTACTGCCAATAAGAATACGATTCCCAACGATCCGAAATCACCGTTTGTCACGAGCGGAATCCGGCTCGGCACACCGGCGGCAACATCCCGCGGCTTGAATACGGCGGATATGGATCAGGTTGCGGAAGCAATCTCTATCGTTATCAAAGAGGGCGAGGCGGGAATCGATAAGGCGCGCGCCATCATTAAGACGCTGACGGACAAGTATCCGTTGATTTAAGAGAGGAGCATTACGATGATACATGTAGCGGTGTTAGGATACGGAACGGTCGGAAGCGGCGTCGTAGAGGTAATTGAGACCAACAAGGAAGCCATCAACAAGCGTGCAGGCACGGAATTAAATATAAAATACATTCTTGATCTGCGCGATTTTCCGGGAGATCCTTATGAAAATAAGGTGGTTCACGATTATAATATCATCTTAAACGATCCGGAGATTACGGTAATCTGTGAGACGATGGGCGGTATCAATCCCGCCTACGATTTTTCCAAGAAAGCGCTGCTTGCGGGCAAGAGCGTGTGTACTTCCAACAAGGAGCTGGTAGCAAACCACGGACCGGAGCTGATTGGTATAGCGAGGGAGAATCACTGTAATTATCTGTTCGAGGCGAGTGTGGGCGGCGGTATCCCGATTATTCGTCCGCTCAATTATTCGTTGACGGCGGAGAAAATTGACTCCATTACGGGTATCCTGAACGGAACGACCAACTATATTCTGACCAAGATGGATAAAGAGGGCGCCGATTTTGCAGACGTGTTGAAAGAGGCGCAGGAGAAAGGCTATGCGGAGAGAAATCCGGAGGCGGATGTGGAAGGATACGATGCCTGCCGTAAGATTGCAATCCTCTCCTCGTTGATGTGTGGCAAGAATGTGAAATACGAGGAAATCTATACAGAGGGTATCACGAAGATATCTTCCGAAGACTTTAAGTATGCGAAACAGATGAATAAATCGGTGAAGCTGCTTGCCATGAGCAGGGATACGGAGAGAGGCTTCTTTGCGATGGTGGCTCCTTTCTTGATTTCCAGAGATCATCCTCTCTACAGTGTCAGCGATGTGTTCAATGCGGTCTACGTGCACGGCAACATGTTGGGCGATTCCATGTATTACGGGCGCGGCGCGGGCAAGCTGCCTACAGCAAGCGCAGTGGTGTCCGATGTGGTGGACTGCGCAAGGCATCAGGGCAAGACGATCATGTGCTTCTGGGAAAATGAGGATGTGAAAGTCACAGGTATTGAAGAAGACAGGGGCAAATTCTTTGTCAGGGTCGAAAGCGGACAGAAGGAGAAGGCGATGGAAACTTTCGGCGCTCTGGCGGAAATCAATGTGGGCATTGCGCAGGAGTTTGCGTTTATGACACAGGTTATGACGGAGAGAGAGTTTAACGATAAGATAGAGAAGATCGGCGGCTGCATCAACAGAATCAGGATTCTGAGCGCATAGAATCACCGGTGCGGCATAGGTACGACATAATAGAAGGAATAAAAGAGGATAAAGTTATGAAAAAAGTAGTGAAATTCGGCGGCAGCTCTCTGGCGAGCGCCGAGCAGTTTAAGAAGGTTGGCGAGATCATTCACGCGGATCAAGAGCGCAAGTTTGTAGTTCCCTCCGCGCCGGGCAAACGTGACCCCGATGATACTAAGGTGACGGATATGCTTTATGCATGTTATGCGCTTGCCGAGGAAGGTAAAGATTTCAAGGCACAGCTTCAGGCAATCAAGGACCGTTATCAGGAGATTATAGATGGGCTGAAATTAGATATTTCCTTGGAGGATGAATTCAAGGTAATTGAGAAGAATTTCAAAGAAAAGGCGGGAGATAACTATGCCGCATCCAGAGGAGAATACCTGAACGGCATCATCATGGCGGCCTACCTGGGCTTTGAGTTCGTGGATGCAGCGGAAGTGATTCTGTTTGATCAAAATGGCGAATTTGATTCAGAGACGACCAATACGAAGTTGAAAGAAAGACTGGCGGGCATGGAGGCGGCGGTCATTCCCGGTTTCTACGGCGCCTGTGAGGACGGAAGAGTCAAGACTTTCTCCAGAGGCGGTTCCGACATTACCGGATCTATTGTCGCCAGGGCGATCAAAGCCAATGTATATGAAAACTGGACGGATGTATCGGGTATCCTGATTGCCGATCCGCACATTATATACAAGCCGGAGGGAATCGAGACCGTTACATATAAGGAATTGCGCGAGTTGTCCTATATGGGCTTTAACGTGCTCCATGAGGATGCGATCTTTCCCGTCAGAAGAGAGGGGATTCCGATCAACATCCGCAATACCAATGCGCCGGAGGATAACGGTACATGGATCGTGGAGAGTACCTGCCAGAAACCGAAGTATGTCATTACGGGTATTGCCGGCAAGAAGGGCTTCTGTGCGGTAAATATCGATAAGGATATGATGAACGCCGAAATCGGGTTTGGGCGCAAGGTGCTGCAGGCCTTTGAGGAGAACGGCATCTCCTTCGAACATGTACCCTCGGGGATTGATACCATGACGGTATTCGTGCACCAGGACGAGTTCATGCACAAGGAGCAGCAGGTGGTATCCGGCATTCACAGGCTGGCGGAACCGGATCGTATCGAAATCGAGGCGGATTTGGCGTTGATTGCCGTTGTGGGGCGAGGCATGAAATCTACCCGCGGTACGGCGGGCAGAATCTTCTCAGCGCTTGCACACTCCAATGTCAATGTCAAGATGATAGACCAGGGTTCCAGTGAGCTGAATATTATCATAGGTGTGGCCAACTCGGATTTTGAGACGGCGATTAAAGCAATTTATGATATTTTCGTTCAGATTCGAATATAGTCAAGGCAGAAAACATAACAAAACAACCTGATTGACGGCATTTTTGTGTATTTTTTTATTAAAAAATATTTTTTTTGACCGAAATCTGTTTATTTTTCACACCAAACATGTTATGATATACAAGAATAATTATATATAGTAGCAGTGAAATACTGTAAAGTGAGAAAATAATTTATTTGGAGGGTACATATGGCAACTCAGACATTTGATTCGTTGGTTTATACGAATGACAAGTGCGTAGGCTGTAATAAATGTATTTCAGTCTGCCCTGTTCTGACAGCAAACCATGCGGTGATTCGGGACGGAGAGAATAAGATTGTCGTTGACGGTAAACAGTGTGTAAGCTGCGGAGCATGTTTTGATGCATGTGCGCACGAGGCGAGAAGCTTCAATGATGATACCGAGCGCTTCTTCGAAGATTTGAAGAAAGGCGAGAAGATTTCCCTTCTGCTGGCGCCCGCATTTTTGGCGAATTATCCGAAGCAGTACGGCAGCGTGCTGGGCGGTCTCAAGCAGCTCGGTGTAAACCGCATCATCAGCATCAGCTTTGGTGCGGATATCACTACATGGGGATATATCAAGTACATCACGGAGCACAACTTCTTAGGCGGCATTTCTCAGCCTTGTCCTGCTATCGTAGGATACATAGAGAAATATATACCGGAACTGATTCCGACTCTTGTGCCGATACACTCTCCGATGATGTGCGGTGCCGTCTATGTGAAGAAATATATGAAAGTACCCGATAAACTGGCTTTTATCAGTCCATGTATCGCGAAGAAGAACGAGATCGACGATCCGAACTGCGGCGGCTACATATCTTATAACGTTACTTTTGATCATCTGATGGACTACGTGAGAGAACACAATATTTCGGGTCCTTCCGCGACGGATGAGATTGAATACGGTCTGGGTTCCATTTATCCTATGCCGGGCGGTCTGAAGGAGAATGTATATTGGTTCTGCGGCGAGGACATGTTTATCAGACAGATCGAGGGCGAGAAGCATGCTTATGAGTTCCTGGAGGACTATAAGACCAGAGTGATCGGCAAGAAAGAGCTTCCTTTCATGGTAGATGCGCTGAATTGTGCCAAAGGATGTATCTACGGCACCGGTGTGGAGGAGGAGAAGACCCACAACGACGATATCCTCTACGAGATTCAGAAGATCAAGGAAGCCAGCAAGAAGAACAGCAAGTCAAGCGCATGGGGCAGAAACCTGACGCCGAAGCAGAGATTGGCTCGATTCAATAAGCAGTTTAAAGATTTGGATATCAACGACTTTATCAGACGTTACACGGATAAGTCCGACGGCCTGAGTGTTCATAAACCGAGTGTCGTTGAGCTCCATGAAATCTATACCGAGATGGAGAAGCATACGGCGGTACAGCAGAACATTAACTGTTCCGCATGCGGCTACAATACCTGTGCGGATATGGCGACGGCAATCTATAACGACTGCAACTACAAAGAGAACTGTATCCAGTATATCAAGGGTGAGGTAGAGAAAGAGAACGAAGTTGCCAGACAGATGGCAGATGAGATGGAAGCCAAGAATGCTGAGATTCAGGAGAAGAATGACATGATTGCCGAACTGGTTGCGGGAGTACATGAAGATTTCGACAGTCTGAATGCCTCAATCAACGGAATGGTTAGCGGAAACAGCAATAATGCTGCGGAGAGTACCGGAATATCGACTTCTATGGCTGATGTGGTTTCCTTCTGTGGTCAGTTGAAATCGGCTTTGACCAAGATTCAGGATCTGCTTGTGAAACTGGAGGAGAACAACAGCGAGATTACGAATGTGGCCGAGGAGACGAATCTGTTAGCGTTAAATGCCAGCATAGAGGCAGCAAGAGCGGGAGAGTCCGGACGAGGATTTGCAATCATTGCAGAGAACATCAAGAAGCTGGCTGATCTCTCCAAAGATACAGCGAGTGACAGTGATTCCAACAAGGAGCAGATTCAGGGAGCAATCGCAGAATTGCTTTCGGATGCGGAGAAGCTGATCGAGGTTATCGACAGTGTCAACGAGCGTGTTACCAATCTGGCGGCATCCACGGAAGAGATAGCTGCTTCAGCCGATACGGTTAAGGCCGTTTCTTCCGGCTTGAAACAGAAATTGGAATCTCTGAATGCATAGGATGATTATACGAAATGTATGATATCTCATATAAAAATAAAGGGCTGCACTTTCGAGGTGCAGCCCTTTTTCTGTTTGTCGTTTGAATACATGATGTTAATATCTAAGTTCAAGGTGAGTGCATGGTATCAATACCCAAGCGATTCACCCACAAGATATACTTTGATTCTTCCGGTGTGCCCGCTCCTCCTTGTGATCACAATCTGATTGCAGAAGCACTCGGGGGCCAGGCAGTCGTGGCAGGTGCCGGTTGCCGCGCAGGGAAGATTCCTTCCAAGCCGTATCGCGTTGGGCGGCGATGCCATATTGCGGACTCTGGCAATACCGCTCTCGATGTCGGTAACTACTTTATTCATGCCGACTACAAGAATGACATGACTCGGCCCCTGAATCAGACAGGCTACGCGGTTGCCGTTGCCGTCAATGTTAATCAACTCACCGTCCAGTGTGACTGCGTTGCTGCTCATCAGGTAGTAGTCCGCAAGAACGGTCCGTGCATAGAGAGCTCTGGACTCTTCGGGAGTCTTTGCCTCAGACCGGTCTATCAGCTCGTATTCTCCGTTATGTATGCCGTCCATCAGACCGCATTCTTTGATGCTCTCACTGCCGCCCCAGCTGATCACAGACCCCTTGGGCATGGCTTCCAACACGGCGCGCGTGCACTCGGCGGCCGTATCGAAATAAAAGCCTTCCATATTGCGTTTCTCAAGGTTCTTGATAATTGTCTCCGCCTGCTTCGCATGGGCGTTCAATTTATGTGACATATTTATTCCTCCTTCGATTCTTATAATTGATTCGGTATCGTCGTGTAAAGTATATCATTACCGATATGCAGCGGGCAAGTTTTCGCGGATAAGTTGTACCCGGAAGCTGTTTTGGCATAGGCGAGACACCTGTAATTGACTGTAAATAAAAGGTAAAATGTGTTAAAAAAGTGAGAATTTATAGATAAAATAAAATAATTTGAAAAAATTTAAAAAAATTTGGAAAAATGTGTTGACAAATTAAAATGCGATGCTATAATAAAATCATAAAGAAACAATTTACATAGATATCCTAAAAGAAAGAGCGGTATGGTCCAATGAAAACGTAAGTTTTAATCCATGAGAAGTACAAATGAATAAGGAACCAATGATGAAACAACGAAAACGTAGTCGAGTACATGAGAAAAAGTAACGATTCACAAAAGAGAAAAGAATAAGACGTTACAGTATATGTATACAAAGGAAGAATGGAAAGAGTACGGAAGAGAAAAATGGAGGTATGGACCATTGGATAGCGCAGTATAGAAGCGGGTATTAATTCTCAAAGAATTGATACCCGCTTCGCTGTGTAGAAAAAATGAAAAATATGTAGCATATTTTCTATAAATAGGTTATAGTATACTTGACACATACTATATCTTGTATATTTTACATGCCGGAGTACAATAGGAAAGAGGAACGATATGGGAGAACTATTTCACGGAAAAAGTGAGTACACGGATGAGGAATTTACCGGTGAAGAGCTTGAAGATAATGAAATGCTTGAGAATGGCAATGAGGATGAAACGGAAGATGAAATAAATCATGAGTCTGAAGCCCATTCTGATGATGAGGATCGTGATTCCGGAGAAGATGAAGAATCCGGGAAAGATGATGGTTTTGAAGATGATGAGGAAGAAGAGTGGTCAGAAGATGATCGTCGCATATTGCGTAGGCGCAGAAGAGTGCGCAATCAGCTGATTGCTTACGCTGTTGTGTTTGTGATTCTGGCAGCACTTATTGCGGGTGGAGTTGTAGTGGGGAGAACTGCAGTCGGTGCCATGAGGGAGAAGAAAGAGGCTGAGGAACAAGCCAAACTGCAGGAACAGATGCAGGCACAGCAGGAGGCGGAGGCAGCCCACGAGGTAGTGATAGCAGCGCCTGAATCGATAGAAGAAATTGAAGAGGAGCCTGAGCCGGATCGCTTGGGAAATCTTGTTCACTCGCATATAGCAGAGATGCCGCTGGAAGATAAAGTTGCGGGACTCTTTATCGTGACGCCGGAAGCGATTACCGGTGTCAGGACGGTAACGCAGGCGGGTGAGGGCACACAGAAGGCTTTGAATGAGTATGCGGTAGGCGGGTTGATCTATTTTCGACATAATATTATTGACGAAGAACAGCTTAAGGAGATGTTGTCCGCTACGGTTTCCATGAGCAGATATCCGATTTTTTTGGCAGTGGATGAAGAGGGAGGCTCTGTCAGCAGGGTCGCAGAGAGCGGCATAGATGTGATCAAGGTAGGGGACATGGCATCAATCGGGGAAAGCGGTGATGCGACACAGGCGTACGAGGCGGGTGTAAATATCGGTGCGTATCTCAATGAATTGGGATTCAATCTTGACTTTGCGCCGGTTGCTGACGTGGCGGGTTCCGGGAACAGTGTGCTGGGTGACCGTGTTTTTGGGTCGGATGCCCGGCTTGTAGGCGACATGGTTTCCAGCGTAGTTGACGGTATGCAAGGAACGGGAGTCAGTTCCTGTCTGAAGCATTTTCCGGGAATCGGAGACACGGACAGTGATACACATGAAGGAAGGGTTGAGACGACTAAAACTCTGGATGAGATGCGCTCCTCTGATTTTATACCGTTCCAAGCGGGGATTGAAGCAGGGGCGGAGTTTGTGATGGTCAGCCATGTTACTGTGTCGGCCGTAGATGGGGATGCTATGCCGTCTTCTTTATCCAAGACGATGATGACGGATATATTAAGAAATGAATTGGGCTTTCAAGGTGTCATCATCACGGATGCGCTGAATATGAGCGCCATTACAGAGTACTATACAACAGAGGAGGCAGTGGTTAAGGCTATTGCTGCCGGTGCGGATATGCTTCTTATGCCGGAAGATTTTAATGCCGCTTACGATGCTGTGATGGCAGCGGTTCAGGACGGTGCGATCTCTGAAGAGCGGATCGATGAATCGTTGGAGCGTATCTACAGAGTAAAATATAAGAATATGGTGGATTAGCAAATAAAGTTCAAATTGTTTATATAATTGAAAAAAATTAAAAAGATTATTGAATATAACAAAATGAAATTTTATTATTGACAAAGCAAAACTCATATAGTATATTAATATTTGTCCGAGCGCCGGAAAGCCGGACAAGTATTGTGCGCGAGTGGCTCAGTTGGTGGAGCACGACCTTGCCAAGGTCGGGGTCGCGG
>JAFLTD010000309.1 GCA_022510625.1 Lachnospiraceae bacterium | reverse complement strand
CCCCACGGGGAAAAATATGCCAATGTACCTGCCGGACAAGCGCCCTCAATGACATCAGCCGTGTCCAATTTCTCCGGTGGGTAGAAAATCTTTTCATTGGAGCCGTAATTCTCAACATCCAAGGTCAGCGGAAGCTGCCTATACAGACTTGCTGCTGCCGAACTGTTGTTGAGCCGGAAGATCACCTCATTGGTGCCATCTGTTACTTTGATTTGCATGGTTTCTTCCTTTTCTGTATCCGCAGGTTCTTCATGGTGTTCACTTTCCATACTCTCATTGTTGGTGACGGCAGTTCCACAGCCAGCGATAGTAAGAGCCAGGCATATAGCAATCAGGATGGTTCCTGCCTGTTTTAATTTATTCATAGCTTTACTTTATCCCGCTTTCCAAGCGTTTCTACCACCAGCCGAACAGACTTCTGCCAACTTCAAGCTGTTCGATTTCCTGCATTTCAGCGGCTTCCAAATCAAAATCCAGAGACTCTAAGTTCTCTTTCATTCGTTCAATATGTGTGGATTTCGGGATAACTACGATCCTTTGCTGCAATAAGAACCGTAGTGCTACCTGCGCCACACTCCTTTCGTGGTTTTGAGCGATAGCTGCAAGGGTGCGGTTTGTAAAAATTCCGTTTTTTCCACAGGCAAGAGGTGACCAGCTTTCATGCCGGGTTCCAATCTGACACTCTAACTGCCGCAGTTTCTTCTGCTGGCGAAACACGTGGGTTTCCACTTGATTGACGGCCGGGATCACTTTGCAATGGTTTACCAGATCCAGATACCGTTCTTCCAAAAAATTGGAAATGCCGATTGCTCGGAGTTTTCCATTTTTATAGGCGGTTTCCATGGCTCGGTAGATTTCATTGACATCGCCGGTAGGCTCGTGGATCAGAAGCAGGTCGATATAGTCCATTCCGATCTTTTTCAATGACCCGTCAATGGACCGCAGCGTATCCTGATAGCCATGACAAGCCCACAGCTTCGTGGTGATAAAAAGCTCACTGCGGGGAATTCCTGAGTTTTTGCAGGCCAAGCCGACTTCGCGCTCATTTCCGTAACACTGTGCGGTGTCGATGGAACGATACCCCACACGGAGCGCATCTGCGACACACTGTTCAGTTATTCGTGCCGGCGTTTGATAGGTGCCATAGCCCAAGATGGGCATTTCCACACCGTTGTTCAAAGTAACATACTCCACGGCTTTTCGTCCCCCCTAAATGGAAGCTCCAAGGCGATAGGCTTCTTTGGTCTTTCCCTTACCCAGCACCT
>JAFLTD010000308.1 GCA_022510625.1 Lachnospiraceae bacterium | reverse complement strand
GCCTCGGAGGACATGGGTGCTTTCAGTACGCTTACCAAGACCGGAAGCCTGCAAAAGCGCTTTGCTGAGGATCCGACCCCGGTTAATTTCCGCTACCGCAGAAAAGTGGATGGCGAGTACCGTTGGGCACAGCTGGAACTGTCCCCAAGTGTTGAGTACAGCGAGGAAAATCAGGTTATGCTGCTCTCCCTCAGGGATGTGCACGAGGACTACACAGAGCAGCTGCGCAGGCGTCAGGAACTGCTTGACACCATGAACCGCGACGCACTTACAAGTCTTTACAATCGCCTCAAATTCAAAGAGGATCTTGCAGAACTTTGCGGAAAAAGCAGTAGCCATAACTTCACTTGTCTGTATATCGACGTTAACGGTCTCCACGAGTTGAATAACCTTCTCGGACATCAGAAGGGCGACGATATGCTCTGCTGTGTGGCGGACACCCTGAAAAAGTATTTTCCCGACGATAGAGTATACCGTATCGGCGGCGATGAATTCGTAGTTTTGAGCACAAGACTGTCGAAGAGCGAGGTGGAGCGTGCCATTGCCAAGGTGCGTCGTGATCTTCGCAGGGATAACTATGAGATTTCGGTCGGTGTTGAGAGCGGGGCCTGCGGAGAGAATGTTGAGAGGATCGTTGAGGCAGCGGAAGTTGCGATGCGCAATGATAAGGCGGATTACTATATGCGCAAAGGTGATCGCCGCAGAAAGCGCCAGATGAATGAAGAGCTTGAGCAGATGCTTGTCGAAAAACGCGACAGCGAGCGTTTCCTCGATATCATCGCGGACCAGTTCGCAGGAGTTCATTTCGTTGATCTTGCATGCGACACCTGCCGCCATATTTACCTTCCCGATTTTTTCTCTAAAATTCTTGAAGAAACCGATGACTGTTTCAGCGCTGCTGTTCGGCTTTATGTTAAAAGATTCGTCACGTCCGGGTATCATGACCGTTTCGACGATGTCCTTGACTATGACAAGCTCGATAAAGAACTTAAAGAGAACGGGTCTGTGCAGTTTACCTATCAGAAGACAAGCGGCATCCGAATGCAACTCCGTGTAATCGAGGTTGACAGGAGGCAGGAAGACAAGCCCGAAACAATCTGGATTTTTGCGGAAGAACCCCAATGATTTGGGTTGATTTAGTCCCTGATATTTTGGGCAGAAATGCTATACTTTAATCAAAGAGAGCAACCGCCCACAAGGTGGGTTGACCAGTTAATGAGTAGAAATTCCACCCCTCCGCTAGCCAAAGTTTTGGGGTGGTTTTTCTATGTAGTGTTACCTAC
>JAFLTD010000307.1 GCA_022510625.1 Lachnospiraceae bacterium | reverse complement strand
CTCTCTCGCTTTGGGATTTAGTATAGATTGTGTGGATTCTATTTTTATTCAAATTCAGCGACAATATTGCCTTGCTGAATAATGTGTCCTGTCGCTCTTTTTATAAAGCGTCCCTTTGTGGGCAGAAAAGGTAGCTCAATTTCACTGTCAAGGGCGTAGATTGTGAAGCGGTATAAATGCTGATTGCCTTTAGGTGGCTTTGGGCCAGCATATTTGTACCAGCCATAGCCAAGTCCTTGTCGGGCATTTCCTAAACTGGGAACAATCTTCCCACCGGGGATTGCTCCAGCAATCTTTTTGGTGGCAGGGATGTTCCAGATCAGCCAATGGGTGAAGTTCTTAAAAAGCGGGTGCCGTATGTCCTCCAAGGTAACAGCCAGCGTCCTTGCGGTAGGAGATAAGTTCTTAATTAGAAATTCGGGGGAAATGTCCTGGCCTCGACCTGTGTTTTCTATGGGAAACTTGTTCCCGGCTCTTATCCCAACACATTCAAACAATAAAGTATCCATACTCATTTGAAACCTCCATCAAGTAAGCGAAGTATTTTCAAGCTGCTCAATAAAACTTTCTATTATGATTAACAGGCTTTCATCTACTGAAATCGAATCATCAAAAAAACCTGCTTGCTCTAAAGAAATGTAGCCATGCAGAATACTGTGATAATATCGGGAGAAATAGATGATTTTTGTTTGATCCTCCGTATATTGTGACAGCAGTTCAAGCAAGATAGCTTTGACGTTTTTACCTGCGCTGACCAACTGCTCCGAACAGCTATGCGGCACTTTCATAATCATGCGGTACATTTCCGGGTTCTGTTTTGCATAGTCAAGATAAGCAACAGACATGGCTCGGATTGCTTCACTCCGTTCTTTCCCTTTTACTGCATCCATCATCGCTGTACCTAACTGCTTTAGGGCCAGATCACTAAGCAACACATACAGTTGCTCAATTCCGCTGATGTGTGTATAGAGTGAAGCGGTTTTTATGTTCAGTCTGTTTGCCAGCTTGTGCAGCGTCAGATTTTCACAGCCAATTTCTTCGGCCAATAGCGCCGCCGCCGCTACTACGGTTTCAGTGGTAAGTCCTTGCCTTGGCATATCGGCACCTCGTTCCTAATAATGTTAGGTTCATTATATCCTATCATTGTTAGGAAGTCAATAGAACCCCCCGTTTTCCTCTTATGATATTATGATATAAGTCAGGGACAGGTTGTGCTGTCCAGTCACGTCATCAAACCGTCCAGTTACGTCAATCGTCTTACCATTTACGCCCATTCTAACGATA
>JAFLTD010000306.1 GCA_022510625.1 Lachnospiraceae bacterium | reverse complement strand
GGAGAACGTCATACCCGTTATTTTGCTTAACAAAACTGATATCCAAACGACAATCCGAAAGGGTAAAATCCTGATCGTCCCCCGTTACTAAAATATCATCCCCATACAGATCTATCATAGGGGCCGTCTGCCAATAGGTAGCACCCTCGAAATGCTCATTGAATTCATCAATATCCGCCTGTTCGACAGTCCCCATGTGCATTTGCAAAAAGTGCGGCGGTTTTGCTGTCTCATACATGGATGTTATGGACGAAAAAAGCTGCGATAACATTAACACCACAGAAGCGGCAATTACCACTGACAAGCACATGAACACAAATAAGACAATATTTTTCCAAGCCCTTTTTCGAAAATCATTCAATAACAGCTTGATATGTATATTCATTTAATTTTTCCTTTCCAGTTCTCTTACGGAACTCAATAATGATAGAATAATTGATGTCACAAGCAGCAGACCGCCGGAAATCATCACGACATAGGATGATCCGATCCCTACACTTACGTTCAGATTCTCGGCAAAACTGTCTGCCAATATTCCCGATAATCCATAGGCTACTACATATCCTAACTGTGATAAAAATCCGATCAGACCCCATGCACGCCCCTGTTTTTCATCCGGGATATTTATTCTGGCTAAATAATCCAGACAGTTATTAGTAAACGGAAGCGTTGCAAAGAACAAAAATCCGGCCACACACATCAGATATACATTCTGCCTTAACCCGAAGCCGGCCATTGTGATTCCGCTGAAAGCAAGGGAAATACTAAGAACTTTGGCGTAGCCGCTTTTGATTCCCTTTATGCCCAGAATCAGGCTTGAAACCAACATTCCGCAGGCACATACCGTTTCAACAATTCCCAATGTCGTACTGTCGGCAAAATCAAGCACCATCGGCTCTGCCAATATCTGAAATGTTCCCATAAAGCAGGTTACAATACTGGACATCATAATCAGAATAAAAACGCCCCGTTTCTCGGTAATTGCTTTCCAGCCATCCTTGAAACTGTTCAGGAATGACTCCTGAGCGGTAATTTCTTTGCCGGTAATTCCTCGCTTTACAATCAATGTTGTGGAGACAGTTACAATAAAAGTGCAGATATCTATGATGAGCAGCAGTTTAATGTCGCTTACTGCCAAGAGAAAACCTGCCAGCATAGGAGATATAAGATACCTTGCACTGCCCGCCAGGCTGACCATACCGCTGGCTTTGGAATATTCTTCTTTTGTCAGGATATCTGTTATAGTTGCCCTGTACGAAGGTTCTAACAAAGCTGAAAAAACAGAAC
>JAFLTD010000305.1 GCA_022510625.1 Lachnospiraceae bacterium | reverse complement strand
CTTTTTTACCTACACGCAGTGTTACATTATTTGCCTGAATCATGTCTAAAACCTCTTTTTCCTATACATACTGTTATAAGTCACTTCTATCATTATACACAAAAGGCGGTGGTTTTCAACCAAAAAGAGTCAAAGCGGCGGTAAACAATGCTTGCAGTGTTTGGGAAGAAGATTATATAATAAGCGCAAGAGAGAAACAGGCGGCGCTGCGGGCGTAGACCGGAGCGCCGAGCGAATCAACCGACATCAGATGACAGAGGGAACATGACTTTACAAAAACTGAGACGAATGACAAAACTGATCATCACATCGAGTACTTTATACTTAATGGCTGTCATGCCCCGGGTGGTGAACCGTCCCGATACAAGCTTTTTTAACAAGAAATATTTCGCCCACAGGGGACTTCACGATAATGCGGGCGATGCGCCGGAGAATTCCATGGCAGCCTTTCGTAAGGCGGTGGAGGCCGGCTACGGGATGGAGTTGGATGTGCAGATGACGAGAGACGGCGTTCCGGTAATCTTCCATGATTCCAAACTGGGGCGCATGTGCGGTGTGGGTGGTGAGATTGGGGATTACACTTACGAAGAACTTAAACAGTTCACCCTTGCCGACTCCAGGGAGCGCATTCCGAGATTGGAAGACCTTCTGCTTATGGTTGGCGGACGCGTGCCGCTGATCGTGGAGATCAAGACGGACAAAGCGGATGTCTCCTGCTGCGAAGTAATCGACAAGGCGCTTCGGACCTACGGCGGAGAGTACTGTATTGAGTCCTTTAATCCGCTGGTCCTGTTCTGGTTTCGGAGGCACCACAACGAGGTGGTCAGGGGACAGCTTTCCACAAACTTCCGCAGGGACGGTGAGAGCAAGGTCGTTTTCTCTGTCGCTTTAACCCATCTTCTGTGTAATTTTGTGGGCAGGCCGGATTTTATCGCTTACAACAAGGAATTTATGAAGGAACCCGGGCGAAAGATATGCAGAAAGCTGTTTCAATGTCCGGCTGCGGCGTGGACGGTACGGAGCTTTGAAGAGCTTGAAAAGGCGCGCGGAGAGTTCGATCTGTTCATTTTTGAAAGTTTTATGCCGTAATGATAAAAAACGAGTGCCAAATTTCCAATTATATGGTAAAATACAAAGAAGTTATATTAGTACCACTAGTTTATAAGGAAAAGAGGGGTAAAAACTATGGCGAAATGGGTGTACTTATTTGAAGAGGGTAATGCCGATATGCGTAATCTTCTCGGTGGAAAAGGTGCGAACCTTGCGGAGATGACGAATCTTGGCTTACC
>JAFLTD010000304.1 GCA_022510625.1 Lachnospiraceae bacterium | reverse complement strand
CACGAAAGACCATTTCACCTAGTCCTTTTGTGGACTATGGGAATTAGGATCATCTTCAGTAGCAGCCAGCATAACCGCTTTCTATCAACTGATATAGTGTGAAATAATGCCCGTGTTACTGTAAGAGGGCAAAAGGAAGCGAGTGGGCTTCCATTCACATGAAGGCTGTCTATGGTTGGCTGGCTCCCTTCCCAATCTGAAAAGTCATGCTTCACTCACATGGCATTAGAGTCAGTTTGGGCTTTTGCTTTCTCTCTCATGAGTAGATGAGCCACGGTCAAGTGAGCATCTATTTCATGAACAAACTAGTGTTTCGTCTTTGTAGTGTGCAAGGAAGAGAAAAACAAAATTCCCTGACAAACCAAATCACATACCTCCAGCAGGCGGTGGTGGTGGCCATATGGCAGGAACCCCCGTTGGCAAAAATTTGTGAGCAGGGCTGGCTGGCGGAGCTCCTGCAGGGGGGCGAGCGTGAGGAGGCCCTACCCTCCGGTACGGATTCGGTGGAACAGTTGGGCTTTTGGCTGGATGAGCCGTAGCTGTTGTCCCCTGGAAATCACACAATTCTTTTTTCTCCTCGCAGGGAACTGCTGGCACAGTGAAGCTGCAGGTCTGTAACAAAATAACATAAATCTGGTATCACTAACAATCAAAAAATGCAACATTTAGACACAAATATTTAGGGACATAATCATAAGAAACCCATAATATACAGACTAAGTGGTCCAGAGAAACATCAGATGGGTTTGAGCGATCGCAACTGTGTGGTCAAAGAACAGAAAGCAGGTTTGGACAACACAGCAATATTCTGGCTAAAGAGAACGCACAGACACAGGCCAGGAGATCCGCAATGCAGAGTACCTAGCACGCTTAGCCCGAGAAGGGAAAGAACAAGTGGGCAGCTGACTCCAGATGTGGCGGAGGACCAAACTGAAAAACTCAGCAAGGTAGACTCTCAAAACATTACGTCCAAATATTCCTGTGTAAATCCAAAGGGGGAAACCAAATCCCCTGCTACACTGGTGTACTCCCTGAGAGGTGTCGACTCAGAAAAGAAACAGATTTCTAGAGAAAAAAATTACAGGGGCATGTCTGTTCTGTCCCACACACACACCACACGGGTAAAATTACACTGTCAGGACTTACCTCCAGCTTGTCTTGGTGAGGTTTGCTGTCCGACGCTTGCTCAGACGATGGGTTGGGAAGTAGACATTCTTAAAAAGAAAGAAAAGGAATAAAAGGAAACCATGAACATCGAGGGTCTTATTTTGTACTTGGGACATTTCTGGATCACAAGGGACACTGTGATATCTCCCACATCCAGGGCGGTGCATAAGCCAGCTT
>JAFLTD010000303.1 GCA_022510625.1 Lachnospiraceae bacterium | reverse complement strand
CCTATTTTACCATACTCCACATCATTTTCCTATCCTTTTCTCCAGAGATAATAACCGCGGTAATAGTCACGCGAGACACGCCGGACAGTTCGGCCAGTTGCTTGGCATTTATGTCGGCTCGGGCCAAGGCAGCTGCAAAAGCTACTCGGTCAATACGCATTTATGATCCACCTCCTTTTTTTATTCATCTGCATTAGACTATCACATTCAAATGAATAAGTCAAGCATAATTTTATTCTTTTGCTTTACTTTTTTTAAAAATGTGGTATGATATATAAGGGTGATAATTATGACTACCGGCGAACGCATACGAACAGCACGGAAGAATGCCAATATGACCCAAGCAGAACTTGCCCAAAAGTTAGGGATTTCATATGTAGGGGTAAGCCAATGGGAGAATGGTCTGCGACAGCCAAAATATGAGACCTTAAAAAAAATAGCAGATGCTATTGGCGTGGAGTGGTATACCCTTGTGCCACCCGAAGAAAGTAGCCGAATTATCTTAAAACATACCAGTGATGTAATAGCACAGGCAGATAATCAGGAAAAAACCTTTGTCAGAACATGGCCTCCCGAACCGTCCTTTCCCTCTGCTGAAGATAAACACTTAGCTGGGCTTACGGATTTATACTATCAAGGGGTACTGCACTGGGCAGAAGATAAACTTTTTTCTGAAACTGAAACTATAACCATAAAAATGCATTTTTCGGAATTGCTTCTCAAATATAAACAGCTTATTGAGCGAACCCTTTACGCTAAACTGTCGCTTGCAGAAATAGAAGAACCTGGGATGCCGCAAACGCTTATTCAACAGCGCCTTGCAGATGACCTTGAAAAGGAGTTAAATAATTTAAAAGCATGGATTGATACTATCCCGCTTTACTTTTCCGCTACCGTGTCTTACAGTTCAAATCAATCTGAGAATTCATCTCCTTCCGAGGATCAGTAATGCCAGTAATATTCTCTCATAGTCAAGGAGGCGCACATTATGCCATCCATCAGAAAAAGAACCACAGTCGCTGGCGCTGTATTCTATGAGATCAGGGTCAGCCGAGGCCGGGGGAAGTCCTACCTAACGCGGCGCTGGTATCCCCCAGAAGGGTGGAGCCAGAAAGCCATAGACCGGGAGCTTGCCACTGTCGCCGCCGAGTTCGAGCGGCAAAGTGACGCTGGAGAGGTTATCACCAGGGCGGAGCAGCGGGAGCGGGAGGCGGAGGCCGAGCGGGAAGCCGCTAAAATACTCACGCTACGCCAGTACGGAGAGCAGGTGTTCATGCCGGCCAAGAGTGTCACCATGAGCAAGAACACCCGCTCCAGCTACCAAGGCAATCTTAACCGATGGATATATCCCGCTCTGGGTGATG
>JAFLTD010000302.1 GCA_022510625.1 Lachnospiraceae bacterium | reverse complement strand
TTGCTAATCAGAAGCCGTACAGGTTTGATACCCCTGTGTGGTGTGCGGGCTTGCCGTAGTAACCTTTGTGAACTGGAAAGCACACCATTGACCCCGTTGTGAGTAATCTTTTTGAAAGCTCGGGTAAGTAAAACGTATCATGTCCCTACCCGCCCTCTGAACGTGGCCGGTCACACTGTAAAGCTGACTGGAGAGCTGCTCCTTCTGATCCAGGAGCCGACAGAACCCGAACTGCCGTAGATGTTTAATAAATAGGGCTGCACACATAAGCAGGATAAAAAGTGTAGGGAGCAATCCCAAACCCGTCACACATAAGACGTTAAAAAGTGTACTTTGCCGAATGTCGAGGCCCCAGGGCTGACAGGAGGCGGCTTGGCTTTAACGTGTCCTATAAAAACAGATTTATAGAAAACTATAAAAGTATTTTTCTATAAATCTATAAAAGTAGAAAAATATCATGCTCGGCAGAAAGAGGGCTGTTTCATGGGCCGACGCAATAAGTCATACTCAAAGGATCTGCACCAACAAGCCTATGACCGGCTCACGGGGATGCTGTCGTTTGGTGAGAGCAAGAGGGCAGCGGTTGCTGCCGGGACGGATAGGGATAAGATTTTTTCCGTCAACACTTACAAGGCATATTGGAAGCACACCAAGTATTTTATCAAGTACATCAAGGAACACCATCCAGAGTGTACCACACTGAAAAGCGCAAGGAAGTACGCCAACGAGTGGCTTCAGACGAGAGTTGATCAGGACATGTCTGCTTGGACCGTCCAGCTGGAGGCGAAGGCCCTGGGCAAGCTATACGGGATTGCTCCGGACGACGATAGTTATTTTAAGCCCCCAAAGAGAAACCGCCAGGATATCAAGAGAAGCCGCGGCGACCGAGTTCGGGATCGTCACTTCTCCAAAACCAATAATGACGAGCTGATTAAGTTTTGCCGGGGGACTGGGTTGCGGCGAAGTGAGCTGGAAGCCCTGAAGGGAAAGGATCTGGTGACCAGGGCACAGATCGAGGCTGGGATCACCAGGCTTGAAGCTATCCCAGAGGACAAGCGGACGGCCCAGGAGACGAAGCGGCTGGACATGCTGAAGGACACCAGGATGTTTCCAGGGGAGTATTTTACTTTTGTTCGCCAGGGCAAAGGTGGCCGGCAGCGGGTAAGCCCCATCATTGGGAAGAACGTGGATCAGATCGTGGCCAGGATGCAGGAGACGCCAGCAGAGGAAAAGGTCTGGCAGCACGTTCATAAGAGTGCGGATATACATTCCTACCGGGCCGAGTACGCCACGGCCATTTACAAGGCCCATGCCAGGGCTATCCAGGATATCCCCTATGACAGAGTAAACAAGGGCACCGGGCGTCGGTATCAGAG
>JAFLTD010000301.1 GCA_022510625.1 Lachnospiraceae bacterium | reverse complement strand
CCGTTGACCTTCCTGGCATTTTTCGGACACTGTTTCATGCAGCGCATACAAGAGATGCATTTCTTGGAGTCCGCTGTAAAGTTTGCTGGATCAATGGCCTGCACAGGGCAAATCTCGGCACAAGCTCCACACTTCACGCAGGATTTGTCTGGCTTCGGAACGAAGCCCGCGCCTCCTGCCTTTTTATAGGGACGATTCCCCGGTATGGCAGAGGCGATCCCTGCTTTATCCGCAATTTGATTGGCATAGTCCGTTAGCTGTTTTTGATCTGACGCATCCGGTCTATTGGCAGCGTACTGCGGCATAATGGAATGCTCAGCAACAGCGGCTATTGCCGCAACCACCTGAAAACCGCATCCCTTTGCCGCATCTTCCATCTCCGCAAGCGTATCTTCATAAGCACGGTTTCCATATACGCAGACAAGCGTACATTTTGCTCCGTTCCCGGCAATCTGCTGCAAACGCTCGATTGCTACAGCGGGCGCACGTCCGCCAAAGGACGGCATGGCAATCAAAACCATATCCTGCTCTGTGATCTCGCATTTGGTAAAGTCTGCTTTCGCGTCGCTCAAATCAATTTTTACAGGGTTTTCGCTCCACTGTTTTCCAATGATTTGGGCAACTTTTTCAGTTCCTCCTGTGGGGCTGAATACGATCTCTACTACGTTCATAAAAAAACCTCCTGTATGTGATTTCTCATTTGGCAATCTTAACTTTCCGATTCTAATCTTTTACGAATCCTGGCGGTACAGTCAGCTAATGTTTTGTTTGCAAGCGCACAAGAAAAGGCGTCTTCCATTTCCGCAAACATTCCGGTCAAAACCGGCTTTATGTGACGGCCAACGATACATTTGTCGTTGGGATTTTGATGCAGATCAAAAAGGTAAGGACGTTCCGTTTCGTTTACTGCCTGATAGATTTGGAGAAGCGTCAAATCTTCGGATTTTGGCTTTAGTAAAAATCCGCTGACGCCGCGATGACTTTCAATAATATCCCTTTTCTTGAGTAAGCCGATGATTTTACGGATATAGCTGGCGTTCGTACCGACGCTTTGGGCAATATCCTCGGATGTGAGCGGCTTATCCGATTCGGCAATCAGAATCAGCGTATGAATTGCAGAAGAAAATCTGTTGTCCATCAATGCTTCACCTCGTAGGTCACGATATACTCTATCGAATTGTCCGTTGAAAATCCTGGATCGTCTACAGCAAAATCCCCACTGATCCCGCTTTCTTTCAGCGTCAAATCGAAATGAGCAAGCGCGATACCCACATCCACTTTTTGAATATCTCCAAGCGGATTGTTTGACATTGCTTTTGACTTTTTCTCGTAGAAATGCACCTTGTCGCCACAGACTACAGCTCGCCAAGGCTGTTT
>JAFLTD010000300.1 GCA_022510625.1 Lachnospiraceae bacterium | reverse complement strand
CTACCGGAACAGCAGGGTCATATGGCATCTCATAGATGTCCAGTATGTCTTCCATACAAGCTACAAATTCCGCATTTTCCTTCGGCGGGATACACCAGTAGCTGTTCCTGTGAGGCTGGAGTTCGTTTTTTTAAACACCCTGCGGATTGTTTCCCTGCTTATAGGCGTTTCCAACTCAACCCGAGCTTTTTCTTCCAACAGTTGCAGTGTCCATCTGGAATGGCCATCCGGGGCGGGGCCGCATGCAATCTGTATAATCTTTGCTTCTGCTCGTCCATCTGTCTTACGCAGGGCTGATGCTGAGTTTGGGCTGATATTATACCGGATGATACTGTCAATACCTTTATTGATATAATCCCTGATAAGGTTTGAGACTGTTGCTGGGCAGACCGCATAGGTATGGGCAATCTGGGCATGTGTCAGCTTGCAGCCATTTACCTCATCGAGGTCCCGCAGAATTTGGCAACGTTTCAAAACTGTCTTGCAGGTAGCTTTATTTTTGATCATTTTGTTAAGCTTGGAACGTTCGTCATCGGTCAATTTTATCGAATACACTTTAGGCCTTGCCATAACAGTCACCGCCTTTTTTATCCTATTATAACATACGGCGGCTTATATTGGAAGAATTATTTGCCTAAATATAAATGTGTTGCTACACTAGTCCGATACTTCGGCGGTGTCCTTTGCCCTTTTTCTATCTCCTCATTTTTCGTTTACTTTTTGCAAATTTCCTCTTGACTTTATATTTGCAAATTATTTTTATTATACTACAGATTTCAGAATGGGTCAAGAGCGTATATTACGCCCTTGAACTTTTAAACATTACTTTTTGTCAAATACTCTTGAATGCCATTCAAGCACTTGCTCAGCCGAGACATACCCCCATTCATCTGAATCCGCCGTAATGCAACGGTTTCCAGTTTTGAATTTCCGAGTTTTCTTTGAGGTCGCTCGCCGGATGACATATCCTGGCCGCCTTGCTGTTATGCGCTGGTGATGACTCTATGGCTGCTTTGCTGAACGCACCTCTGGGCTGCCACACGCACTCTAAAAGAACATATTTCAAATTGGGGCACATTTCGATAAAATAAATCTTACTATAAGACGCAAAAGCGGCTGCCCTACCGACATGAAACCGCCCCCTAAAATAAGGAGTCCTGGGCGAAGCCCGACACTCCCCATGTTTACACTTACCCACCACCTCTCCGTCGACCGGTTTTGACCAAGGCCCGGGCTGATCTCTCACATAGGCGGGTCAGTTCATTTTAGCTTTAACGGGAAGTAGAGCGGCGAAGCAGTATCCTTTATATGTTTGTAACAGCGGGTCTATCCTGTGTCTAACAAATGTCTAACGAAAAATCAAAATTTATACTTCCAACCA
>JAFLTD010000030.1 GCA_022510625.1 Lachnospiraceae bacterium | reverse complement strand
TGTACTGCTTTCCACCTGTTGCAATAATTGCGTACATATGGCACCTCCTATTCAAATGAACAAAAGTTCATCTTACTCGCTAGCTTCGGTGATACCCGTTTGCCAGAGTGTCCGTGGACATCCTGAAAATGGACATACTTATACCTCACTATGCGGCATACTCGATTATCATAACCGTTTTGGAGATATTTGTCAATGGATTTATGGAAAAAAGATAAGCAGTCCTTTGTTTAAAATTAATTTTATAAGTTTTCAATTATACTGTCAAGTATTTTTGCGACAGTAAATTGACGCTTTTTAGATATTTCACCACCTTTCCGCTATTTAATAACATTTTCAATGCTGAGTAAATCGGCAGAAATTGCCATGAACGTGCGAACTGCACAATAAATTGATTACTCTTGATAAAATGATTGTATCGTTTTGAACGTCGTTTGTCAATAGTTCGCTCTCATGATGATTATTTATGAAAAACATCGTTTTAAGAAGTAAGGTTCCTTGTCTCCTATTCAAACAGCTCCATCAACTCATAAACTCTTTCTTTTGTCAGTTCGGCAGCCTTCCGATTCATAGCAGTTTCCTGCCTTGCTTGATCTATATATTTTGTGCCGACTTCGGCAACTGCCTGCTCTTTCATTGCAATCCACTGTCGTTCTTCAACCGTGAGCGCACTCATTGTTTCAGCATCTTTCGTCTGCTTCAGAACTTTCCACACATCGTTTAATCTGTAATCCCATGCTTCGTACAATTCTTTTGTTTTCTCACTGATTTCGCTTGGCGTGAGGGAGTCATCTTTAATTTGTTTTTCATAATAACGCGCAATGCTTTCGGTATAGCCTACAGATTCTTTCAAACTCTCAATTATATCATAGCTATGGAAACCCTGTTGCCAAACTTCATTGTTCAAAGCATAGTACTGAAGCGTTGTATCCGAAGTATACAACCAGCTTCTAAATTCCTCCGGTAATTCTTCCATGGGTGCTCCCGGTAGATAAATCAAAATATTCTCCGCATCATCAAAACCATATACGTCTGTGTAGATGTACCGCCGACCATCGATAATTTCTTGTGTTCCTTCTTCGTGCTCATAGTACAGTTCACTGATTTGAACAGAGTATGTATAATCGTTTATCTTAACAGGCTCTGTAAATTGACCGTTGAAGACACACTGGTACTCGGTGCCATTCGGGTAATTCTCCCCTGTCACACCCAGATCGCCATCAAAATATTCACCGGAAAAACTCCCGTCAGCAGATACGGTCAGCAACGTAGCCCATCCTCCGGCACCGCTTGAAAAGCAAAACTCAGAGTATTTCAAATCATCAAAGGAAAATTCCGGAAACACATATGATTCGTCATATATGATTTTATCATCCTCGCCGCTCTCCTCGTTGTCCATCTGCTGTTCTTCTTCGGGCGTTTCCGCTTCCGGTTCTTCTATTGCTTCTACATTTCTTTCAGGCACTTCTTCCGCTTCTTCTATTGGTTCTTCTTCTGCAACTATTTCTTCTGCGGTTGGTTCTTCTTCTTGAATCGGCTCGGCTGCAGAATTATTTTCCTGAATCAATGCAACTGCCTTCATATTTTCTTCCGTTGTATTCTCATTTCCACAACCGCATGTAAAAAGCGCTATACTCGCAATTAGGATAAAAAATATGGTTTTCTTTTTCATATTTTCCTCTGCCGCTATGCATCCAACAACTCAGCCGATTCCTTCATCAATTCAATAATAGGCAGATGCTGAGGGCACACGCCTTCACACTGTCCGCAGGCAACACATGCCGATGCTCTGCCGCTGTGACTAACCAAACCGTTATAGAAAGCCTTCGGTCTGAATTCCTCATTATATAAACGCATCGTATTTACTGTGCGGAACACGTCCGGAATGCTGATTTTCATCGGACATCCGTCACAGCAGTATCTGCACGCCGTACATCCGATCTGCGGAATATCAAGCATAATAGCCGTCACTTCGTCAACTACCGCCTGCTCTCTATCGCTCAACGGCTCAAAGTCGGTAAATGTCCTGATATTGTCCTGCACCTGCTCTTCATTGGACATGCCGGATAGAATTGTCATGACTCCAGGAAGAGATCCGACAAACCGCAGCGCCCAAGATGCTATTGACGCATCCGGTCTCACTGCTTTGTATTTTGCTTCCAATTCCGGTTTCAGGCTTGCCAGTGTACCGCCTTTTACCGGCTCCATGATAATCATGGGAATGTTTCTGCGATGAAGGATATGATACAGTTCACCTGAACGCACAACCGGATTATTCCAATCGGCATAATTCAACTGTATCTGGACGAATTCTACCTCGGGATGTTTGTCAAGCACTTTCTCTAAAAGTTCCGGACTTCCATGATAAGAGAAGCCGAAATGTTTTATTTTTCCTTCCTCCTTCTTCTGCATTGCCCAGTTAAAACAGTCATATTTCTCGTAAGTATCATAGTTCCCGCCATCTTCAACGGAGTGCAGCAGATAGAAGTCATAATAGGTAACACCGGCTCTCTCCAACTGCTCGTTAAATATTCTATCCCTGTCCTCAGGACACTTGATACTCCATGCCGGAAGTTTCGTTGCAAGATAGAAAGAATCCCGCGGATGTCTCTTAACAATAGCTTCTCTTGCCACGACTTCTGATTTTCCTCCGTGATAGACATAAGCCGTGTCAAAATAGTTAAATCCTACCTCCAAATAGGAATCTACCATACGGCATACATCCTCCAGAACAACTTCGCCATCTTTCTCCGGAAGTCTCATTAAACCAAATCCCAACTTCGACATAGCACTAACATCAATAGCCATTTTCTTTCCCTCCTATCCAAAAAATTTCTCCCGCCTTTACCAGTTCATTAAATATGTATAAAATACTAATAAATAAATTTTATAATTCCGCTTAACTGCTGTCAATTATGCTAATTATTAATATTTCATAAACTAAATTATTATATTGGCTTGCGATCCGCCTATTCTGTGCACTCAGGCTTACATTGAAGTCTGCTACATGTTCATTGAATTACAAAATAGTACGCCGCCATCTGCGCCCTTGAGCTGAACTCTTCCGTCTCCAACAGCTCACGTACTTCTTCTTTGGTATAGAAATTCGCTACAATCTGCTCATTCTCTGAAGTGTGGTCTTCAAAACTCCCTTCCGCATCCACAAAAGCGATCTGTGTCTTCACATCGGAAAAAGCCACCGCCGAAAAAGAAGGCGGCAGGATATTTCGGATTTTTTTGACACTTAAGCCCGTCTCTTCATAAAGTTCCCTTTGAATACATTCTTCCATCGACTCGCCTTCATTGATCATTCCTGCGCAGAGATTGTAGACAAAGCGGTTGACTCCCATGCGAAATTCCTTCAGGAGAAGCATTTTATCCCCATGATATGCCACGATAGACACGCCGCTCACACGCTGCCCCAGAGCATCGGGTCCCGAAATCTCACTGCGACTTACAATCTCATACTTCTTTTCCCTTCCCGCTTTGTTTATGTAAGTCAGTTCATAGTTTTTGAGGTATTTACCGTCTTTTACTTTTTCCATGCTCAAAAGTTCCATATTGAACACATCCTTTCTATGCAGTGTACTCTCTTTCTTATCTTTGTCCCGCATTTTTACTTTCAATTGCTTGTGTATTGCTCCCGGAAGCTTGGATTGACCTTCTTACGGGTAATCTCCATAAGCCCCAGACCTGTCATATCCACAACGTCTGCTGGCACATTGTCACGCTTTAACAGTGCTCTCATATGATCCATAAGCTGCTGTTTATGAGTGTTTTCCTTCATATTGATAAAATCGACCAAAATGATGCCTGATAAATTTCTTGCACGAAGGTGCAGCGCAATCATCTCTGCGGCTTCCAGATTGATTTTAAAGAAGGTTTCCTCTTTATCCTTACCCTTCTCATTTTTCCCGCTGTTTACATCGATGGAAATCAGCGCCTCGGTCGGCTCTATGACCAGATAAGCCCCTGATTTGAGCCAAACTTTCTTATCCAGCAGTTCTGCGATTCGCGTTTCCACGGCATACAGCCTATGAAGAGGCAGCAATTTATCCTCGTAAAGACGAATCGGAACATCGTCCTTTGTGAGATGCTCCTTTAAAGTTTCATAGATTTCCGGAATATCCGTGACGATCTCATCATATTCCGCCGTGTACATATTCTCGATGTAATTGAGATAGTCCGGTTTTGCGCGATACAGACAACTATAGCATGTACGCTTGTCCGCAATCTCTATAATATGCTTAAGTTGTTCCGCCAATTGCCGCGATTCATCGATCAGGGGCTCATCGTTTTCCAGTTCGCCCGCATTGGTTCGGACGATAAGCTGACAATCTTTGGCAATTTTCTGCAGTTCTTCTATATTGCGGAATCTGTCTTGCCGTTTTCTTGATAGCTTGGAGGAAACATGCAGCGTGCTTTTCTTCTCTTCTGTATTGTCTGTGTTCATTTTCGTATAGGCACAGCGTTTAACCTCAACAACAGCATATCTCCCCGCCAGTGCAATGTGTGTTGTCACCCCGGCAAGCTTAGTTTTCATAGGCTCTCTGGAAATCTGAACCAACACCTCATTTCCAACCTTCAGTTTCCCATCTGATTGACGGTTGGTAATGAAGGCATGTTTTGCTTCCGCAAGGGGCAGAAATGTCAGATATCCGCCGCCGAGATCCACGAACGCGGCCCCTATATTCTCGGAGATACTCTGCACTTTGCCGACATAGACATTGCCTACCGCATTTTCAGTCTGCCTCTGCACCTGCACAGACATAATGTGATTGTCCCTTATGAGCATAGAGAGTATCTTTTCATTTAGTTTCAGTATTAGAATTTTACCTTTTTCGGATATCATGAATCTTGTACAGTACTCCATCCATATTTATATCAAATCTGTTCATATATGTTCATTATCCTACCGATGCTAGCGGTATAAAATGATGCTGTTCTCCGTCTTTCGCAATATCCGTATATGTTTCTAACCGGGTCACCTGATAAGCCGGCGGAGAGATAACAATTCCCGCGAACTCACAGAATTTCTCAAACACCATCGTCGGTTTGATATTGCCGCTGCTGCTTGCGTTTACGAGCATATTGATTGCTCCGTCCGCGTCTGCATCAATCTCATACAGTCCTTGCTTCAAATCCAACTCTGCAACGCTCTTCTTGGTCTCTTTTATGTAGGGAATCTGCGCTTGTCCATAAAAGCTTTGTAGCTTCTCATTCAGATTATCGACCGGGAATTCTCCCTCTTTCATCTGAAGCTTATAGGAAGCCGCTGCTACACTCGCCATGGCATTTTTGACATTGTCCGGCAATATGTTGACGGAAAGCACTTCCACACCCTCGACCATAACCCGATTGAGGGCCTGCTTCATGTCTTCCGTGGAAGCCATAGACAGCACCTCAATGTCCATATATTCACCATAACTTTCGATGCCCACTCCCAGCGGTGCCGCAAAGGACATGATCTGATGGGGGCTGAACCCCTCGGAATACCTGATGTCAATATCGGCGCGCCTGATGGCCTTCTGGAAAAAGCGCATCATATCCAGATGTCCGATGAACTTCATAGCGCCATATTTGGCAAATTTGATTCTGATCTTAACGCTCATAGCAGATACCTCCGCCAAACCGATTGGCACCGCAGCCCTGACACTGTTCCCTGCAGTTGGGGGACACAGTCTGCGTCTGCGCTTTCTTCCACTCTCTTAGCAGGAATTCCTTGGTCACGCCACAATCCAGGAAATCCCAAGGGAAAATCTCATCATCCGCCCGTTCCCTTGTAGTATAGAATCCGATGTCCAAACCGCATGTTTCAAAGCACTCCATCCAAACATCATTATGGAAATATTCACTCCAGGAATCAAATATACAGCCTCTTTTATATGCCTCCAAGATCACCTTCGCAATCTTTCGGTCTCCTCTGGCAAACACGCCCTCCAGCACGCTCACGTCAGCCTCATGCCAGTTATATTTGATGCTCTTCTGATTCAGCTGCTCCATGATGCCCTGCTTTGTCTGATATGCCTTGTCGAGAAATTCCTCTTTCGTGCACATAGGTGCCCACTGAAAAGGTGTAAAAGGCTTCGGAACAAAGAAAGAAGTGCTTGTGACAATCTGAACCTTTCCATTGACACGCTTGTCCTTTGGCACGGTATCGAAGAAAGTTGCGGCAATTTTGTTGGACAGATCGCCGATACCCTTAATATCTTCTTCCGTCTCCGTGGGCAGCCCTAACATGAAATACAGTTTTACTCTCGTCCAGCCGCCCTCAAAGGCAAGTGCCGAACCTTTTAAAATGACTTCTTCGGTCAATCCCTTGTTTATCACATCCCTCAGGCGCTGACTGCCGGCTTCCGGAGCAAAAGTCAGGCTGCTCTTCTTCACATCCTGCACTTTGCTCATCACATCTAATGAAAAAGCATCAATACGCAAAGACGGTAAAGAGATATTGATATGTTTCCTGTCACAGTCCTCAATCAAGAAGTCTAGCAATTCGTTTAACTGAGAATAGTCACTGGAACTTAAAGAACTTAGAGAAATCTCCTCATGTCCTGTGTTCTTAAGCATTTCCACGGCATATCTTTTAAGCTTATCCGCGTCACGCTCCCGAACCGGACGATATAATTGTCCCGCCTGACAGAAACGGCATCCGCGTATACAGCCCCGCTGAATCTCCAAGACTACCCTGTCCTGCGTCACCTTGATAAAAGGCACGACCGGTTTTAGCGGATAATATGTATTCGTCACATCCATCACGATTTCTTTCATGATCGTGTCGGGAATATCATCATAGAGCTTTTGCCGTCCGCTGATCGTGCCGTCTTCACGATACTCTTCCTCATAGAACTGCGGCACATAGATTCCCGGAATCTCGGCAGCTCCCCGCAAAAAGTCCTTCCTGCCGCCGCCCTTGTCACGATTCTCAATATACCAGTCAAACAGCCGGCGGTACTGTGTTTCCCCTTCGCCGATGTAAAACAAGTCAAAAAAATCCGCAATCGGCTCCGGATTATAGGTGCACGGACCGCCCCCGATCACAATGGGCATATCCTCGCCGCGTTCTTTGGCAAGGAGCGGTATCTGCGCCAGATCAAGCACCTGCAAAATATTGGTATAACACATTTCATACTGAATAGTTATTCCCAAGAAATCCATATCCTTAATCGGCTCTTGTGACTCCAATCCAAAAAGAGGGATGCTCTGCTCCCTCATAATCTTATCAAGATCCACCCACGGTGAATAGACGCGCTCACACCACACGTCATCCCACTCGTTTAACATACTGTATATGATCTGAATTCCAAGGTGGGACATACCGATTTCATATACATCAGGAAAACACATGGCAAATCTGACTGCCACCTTTTCTTTGTCCTTTACGACAGAGTTTACCTCATTGCCGATATAGCGCGCCGGCTTCTCTACCCGCATTAAAATATCGTCGCTTAGCGCCAGTTTTCTCATTGACCGTAAATCCTTTTTCTGTTCATTTTGTTATGCCCTAAGTATATAGGATTTACTGCCCAAAATCAAGCAATGCGGCAAGTCCGTCCATGGTATCATTGCCCTCTGTGCTATATAAATGAAAGGTGTCCGCCATGATCATATCATGTATCTCAGAGGTGGTGAAATTGCCGATCTTATCGCCGCCGGTATCACACAGTAAAAACCCGACAAACAAAAGAATCGCGAGGATCATGCGGTACTTGAATGTGCCGGAGTAAAAACCCATCATCATTCCGGACTCCTCCGAAGCATTCTCCTGTTGTTCCGGTGACTGCAGTCTGCCGGTGTCATAGAGCTGCGTCTGTGTGTCCTTTCCGTAGAGAATCTTCTCCCGATGTCTGATCTTCACGCGATTCCCGTGATTTTCTTCTCTTATATACTGTGCCAAAGCCAATTTCTTATCCAAAGAAACTTTTCGGTCCATCTGTAGCCTGCCTGCATGTCTGTTGGTTTATTGTATGAGCCAATACAGGAAAAAAGAACGGATTCCGAATTCCAATCTCCTTATGCCTGTCAGAGTTCATCCGCCAGATACATGGCATGTTCAATCGTCACATCAGCATTCAGGTGCTCCCATTCTCCCCATCTTCCGAGACCAAAGAGATTCTTCGTCTTTGCCCAATTCAAAATTTTAGCGATTGCGTCAGGCTTTTCTATGGTATTTAACGGATAGGCAAACTGATTGACATAGGAAAATTTCTCAGGGTCAGGCGTATATCTTTTTAAATTGGTTTCTGTCCAGTACCCCGTAGAGCCCTCACAAAAGTTACTTCGCCATAGTATTCTGTGATAGGGAATCTCCTCATTTGGGAAATATGTCCAATGTGCCAGTGTATCCTTTCTGTCCGGCTGATATTCTATTACAACGGAGGTATATTCCAATTCAGCAATCGCCTGTAAAATCTCTGCCGGCATATCTTCGGAATGTTCAAAAGCTTTCCATGGAATTGTATTGATGATTTTGTTCGCAGTAAATCGGTTATTTACGCACAACCGATCCACTTGCAGGTTTTGTACATCTTCTTGATAAACAATGTGATCTTTTACACGATCCGCCATTCTTAAAAACAATTCTCCGAATCCAAACCGTTTGGGATAATAGAATTTTGCATGTCCGGGAAGACTGCCGTATGGCTTATGCTCCAAACAACTGTGCAAGGTTTCCTTAATGGAAACATCCGGCAGTTTCTCCATCCAATATGTTCCCAGACGTTTTATATCGATAGACCATATTTTTTTATTGTAGGGAAACATATATTCTCTGGCGATTTTCTCTCCCAATTTCCAAACAATCCAGTCATCAAAAAGCTCTGGTTTAGGCACACCGCAATTGCAACCGGCTTGAAAAATGGAAAGCAAGTGTTCTACCTGTTCATCAATGGGCAATTGCCAGATATTTGCTTCGTAGGGATAATCAATACACAATCCGTCGTTTATACAAATATCTGACTTCCGGTCATAAATGTTCCACTCTTCAAGAGGCATAAACCGGAACAGATAGTCCGTTACCGCAGGTCTTCTTACATCCAAAATATGCCCGCCGCCAATATCCAACGGGCTGCCATCCACTGTTCTGCTCCTGCATAAACCGCCTGCATCTTCTTCCTTTTCTAACACCAAAAAGGAAGTGATGCCCCTGTCCAACAATCTGTTTGCCACAGTCAGTCCTGCAGGACCGCCTCCTAATATCAGATAATCAACCTTTTCCATACGTTATTTCCTTACGATTTCCCAAAAAATATATTTTATCAGCTTTTTCCCTGTCGGAATCGCTTTAAAATGTGTCGTTCCCGCAATCCGCTCTTTCTCCTTAGTGGGAAACTCAATCCGACGCATCCGAAGTTTATAACTGCGGCACACCATCTCTATATCTACGGAGGGGCTGTGGTCTGAAATATTAATTTCATCGAACTTATCTTTTCTCATCCCACGGAAACCGTGCAGAACATCTTTGATGTAATTTCCTTCTCTCTTAAATAAGATAGCGGCCAATCGTGCCAGTGCCAACACAAACCACTTTCTGGGTTTTAACAGTTTGACGTCCTCTTCATTTCTGGAATCCGACAACATTCGACTTGCCACAACCAAATCATAGCCGTCCTCAAAGAATTCACGAAATCGATACGCATCTTCAACCGGGACACTTCCCTTAGGATGAAAAAAGACAAGGGCATCACAATCACAATGTGCAGCACCGTCTTTGCATGCCTGATTTAATCCTTGTGCTGTCTGCTGATATACAGGAATACCCTGCTCGGTCAAATACTCTATCGTTCCGTCCGTACTTCCGCCATCAATGCAGAAAACCTGGTCAAACCGCTTTCTATCTATCAATGGAACATCATGCCGGCAGCCGGCAATCTCATTCCATGTGATCAGACACAATGCCACTGTCATCAGCCCGTACTCCCTTCCTATCCCGAATCATCTGTCTCAACATAAGATATCCCATCATATAAAAAGGAACCGTGTTATACAGTAAATATCGTGGCTCCGCAAAAATCAAAAGGGTAACCGCCAACGTGTTTCCCGCTAACATCAATAAAACAAAAAGTCCTGCCCAAGCAGTCATACTATCTTGCTGTGTGTGAAACAGTCCGATCATCATAAAAACAAAACAGCCGTACGCTATAATTACAAAAGGAATCAACATCGGAGATGATTTAGCTATTGTTCGCATCATTCCCCTTATGAAATCCTGAGCTGAAAGTTTCATTTTTATCGCAATATTATCCCTAAAAAGGGGAATTCCCATTTTCTTGAATATCGCATCTGTTGCAATCTCCCGTTCTATGGGATCATCCATTCCCTGTTTTTCATAATACTTCATCATATATGGTTGAGCTATGGTAAATTTAATTGTATCAAAACATTCAGCATAATGCTCAATACCTTCCATAAAACCGTCTCCGGCATATTGAACATTCAAGCCTTCCACTTGACATGTTTCATATATTTCCGTAAAAATTAATCGTTCTTCCTCGTTCTCAAATAGTTCAATATCCGTATCCTGTGCACCGTATATACCCGATACAAAAAAGAAGCTGTTGCTTCCCACCACACCCGTAGAAACCCCATAAAGAATCTGGGTATAGAGTTTATCCGCACATGTAACTAATAAAATGCCGGCTAAACTGCTGCTTATTATGAAAAACCATATTTTCCATGGTATTTGTCTACAAACCGCTTTAAAAAAATATATTGCAATAAGTCCCAAGAAAGTCACAATGAGCTGCGACCTGACAAACATCATCAGAATACAGTAAATCACCACTTCTGCCAATCGTTCTTTTGACATTTCCTGATTTAACTGTAACATTGCTTTGATAAACAGAAAATAGAGAGAATAAGTCACACCCTCTGTTAAGACTATGCTGGGATAGATTGCGCCCCGGCCCGAACCGAAACGACATAATAATAGAAAAGCGATCTGAATTCCCCAGACAATGCACGTAGAAACACACGCAAGTTTCCAAATGCGCTCTACCGCAAAAGTCAACAAACAGGTTGCCGTACAAGCTAAGAGCATTTGACATAGAACAAGTACCTTCGCATAATACCGTTCTCCAAAGATAACCAAAAAAAGCCTGATTAACAGGGAATAACCAGGCTCCCTTGCCAACACCAGATTTTGATATCCCGCGGTGTCCACTCCTAAAACGGCACCGTCATGAATATAAAAAACTGTATAGATTAAAATCGTCAGCGCAATAATAATATAATTTGAACGTCTTCTTTTCTCCGGCATCAGCATAGTCATACTCCCTTCAATACCATACTATAATGCCCCTGCGATGTCAAACTGAGCCAACTTTATATTGTTTCAAACCAAGTTTCATATAAGCTTGCCCAATGCGGCATTTAATCTATTCTTTAAGTCCACCACATAACTTGTTTGCAGTATTTAATATCCTGCCAGTTCTTTCATCTGCATTGCACCATAATAGGCATATTTGGGTTGAGTGGATTTATCGTAGAGCATAGGACTGTACTCCCTTCTCCAGGACAGGCTGTCGGAAAATCCCCAGAAGGTCAGTGCATCCATCTTGACAAGACCTGCATCCACGCGCTCAAACAATCCGTTGATCAGATCATAGTAAAAACGGCCTTGTTCTTGAAGGTTCTCATCCGTGGCAGCCAAGGGGGCTTGATATTTTCCAAGACATACATCCAACTCAGTCAGCTGAATCTTCAAACCGGTCTCCCCTAATTTATCCAAGGTCTCAAAATAGCCATCCAGATTATCCGAGGTGTAAAGATGCGCCTGGAATCCAATGCCGTCAATCAAATAGTTGCCGTCCTCATCCACAAGAGTGTTCACGAAATCAAATATAGTCTGTGTCTTGAACTGCTCATTGTAATCGTTGTAGTACAGGTCAATGCTTTCGGGAGCATATTTGTCCGCATAGTAAAAGGCATACCAGAGGTAATCGTCACCGATAATGTCTGACCAATGATTCTGCCGTATGGAACCGTCTTCCATCAAGGCTTCATTTACCACGTCATAGGCATAGAAGATATCCAAGTACCCTAATTCATCTAACTGTTCAAACACCTGCTTCATCATGCTTTCCATGCGGTTCAACATTTCGTCCCGGTTCACGAATTCGTTCGCCGGGTCAAAACCCTCGTGAAATATCCAATCGGGAGTCTGGCTGTACCAAACCAGGGTGTGCCCCCGCATGGAGAAACCATTTTCCTTTGCCCAGTCCATCATCTTGATTGCATCCTTGTTAAACTCCACAACGAGATAGTTTTCTTCTTGACTTTTCTTTTGATTAAAGAGATAATCAGGTTTCATGGAGTTCTCCATGGTGACGCTGTCAAACTGCTCCAGGATAAGCTGATTGGTGGAGGGGTTGTCGATCATCTGAGTACTCAGACATGTACCGACCTTCATTCCGTGCTCTGCAAAAAGATCCTTTAGAGCAAGACCGTCCAGGAGATCCTCCTGAGATGACAAAGCATCGTCTTCTGGGGATTGATCGTCTTCTTTGGATTGCTCAGCTTCTTTAGAGGAAGCCAAATCATCAAATTCGGACGAGTCAATTTGTTCTGCGGAATTTAGGCTTGTATCTGCAGCGGATTCATCGGCATTTCCTGCACTTGAACAGCCTATTAGTGTCAGGATCAGCAGACCTGATAGTGTTTTAATAATATTCTTTGTCATATTGATACCTCTTTCTTTGGAAATTATTATAGTCATAATCGAACCATAGTATAGTATGGAAAAAGCAGCACTGTCAATCGTAAAGGATTTTATGTTTGATGTAAATAAAATTCCGGATACAAATCGTAATCTGAGTATTCTTCTCTCATTTTCGATATATATTTCAATATCTCATTTACAGGTTTTTCATGCAAACCGGATTCAAAAAGTTGTGTTTCAGCCCACATAAAACCGTTGTTTTCAATATCTATATATCCACCCATTCCAATCTGCTGCTCATTTATCCTGCAATATTCATACCATATAATCATTTCTACACGACCCATATTTTGATAAAGGATATGCAAGAATGATTCCCAATCACGAAAAATAAGAGCATTAGCATTAATTTTATGCTTTTGAATATATTGTTCAATACTCTTATCCATAAATCTTTCTCCGTCAATACACTGTCTTATATTAATATGTTTACAATAGGCAAGCCCGAAAGCCTGCCCTGTATTTATATAGATTATCTATTTGCCAACTCCGTGGTGATTTCTTCCCACGTCACGTTTTTCTCGGCCATAAGCACCATCATGTGATACAGGAAGTCGGAAATCTCATATTTGACTTCATTGGAATTGGGATTTTTGGCGGCAATCACGATCTCCGTCGCTTCCTCCCCGAGTTTCTTCAGAATCTTATCAATGCCCTTATCGAAGAGATAATTGGTGTAAGACCCCTCTTTCGGATGTACTTTCCTGTCCTTGATCACGTCGAAGACCTGTTCAAATACTTTGAGCGGGTTGGACTCTTCGTACTCTTTTGCCATGATCTCATTGAAGAAACAGGAATGCGAGCCGGTATGACATGCCGCTCCGATCTGGGAAACTTTCGCCAGAATGGTATCTTTATCGCAATCTGCCGTCAAAGATTTCACATACTGATAATGACCGCTCGTCTCACCTTTGACCCACAACTCGTTACGACTTCTGCTGTAGTAAGTCATCTTGCCCGTTTTCAAGGTCATATTGTAAGCTTCTTCGTTCATATAAGCCACCATGAGGACTTCATCGGTCTTATAATCCTGTACCACGACAGTCACATGTCCGTCGGAATTTAACTTGAATTCTTCCCACCTGATTGCCGGCTCAAATGTGTTCACAGGGATGCCGTTATTCTGGCACAAAGTCTTGATCGCCAGCAGTTCTCTCGCATTCTCGTTGATGGCGCACCCCGAAATACCGCAAATATTATCATTGGACAACAGTTCCAATATCTTGTCGAGAGATACCTCGGGAACTGAGACAATCATTGGGAATTCAGATGCGCCAACGGCATTCTTCAGTTCCTTTTCTTTCACAAGGATAATGTCCCCGACATATTCCTCCAGAATATCATTATTGTTGGTGATCTCAGCCGCTTCCGCCACACATGCCGCAATCTTCTCCCTGCCGAATTTCTTGGAGACTTCTTCCGTGAGTTCCACGTTTTCCGGCTTGGAATAATTGAGCGCCGCCTTCTTGCATCCGGCATAGAGAAGCTTCTTGATATCCTCCATGCGTTTCACATTGCCCGCGCCGATCACCGGAATCTCCGCCTCATTGCAGATCACCTTGATGATATCCAGCGCTTCCTCATGTGCCGCATCATCGTCGGACATATCATAGACAATCAGTTCATCCGCATTGTTGTCACTGTAGAACTTGCCCAAAGCGGACGGGTTCGTGTCAATGATCGTTTTGTCCGAAAAACCTTTGACAGCATTGCCTTTATACAGATAAATACATGGTATAAATTTCTTATAACTCATACTTTCAGTCATACCTTTCCAACCGCTTCTCTTTTCGAGTTTGCGAGTTAACCGATAGGTTTACTCATAAGCAACATCTCGCAATCAAGCTTGCTCGATATTTTAGAGCGCGCCCTTGGTGCTGAGCACACCTGTGATTCTCTCATCATATGAGACCGCTTCATCAAGTGCCTTGCCAAACGCCTTAAACATCGCTTCGACCATGTGGTGCGCATTGCTGCCACTCATCATTTTCAGATGGATATTCATACCCGCACTATAGGAAACTGCGTAGAAAAACTCTTTCACCAATTCCGTATCCAGATTTCCCACCCGTTCCACAGGAAAATCACATTTAAAACTGAGATAAGGTCTGTCGCACAGGTCTATGGCACACAGACAGAGCGCATCATCCATCGGCAGGATAAAGGATCCGTAGCGTTTGATACCGACCTTGTCTCCAAGCGCCTCCTTGATTGCCGTGCCGAGCACGATTCCCGTATCTTCCACCGTGTGGTGACCGTCCACGTTCAGATCACCATTGACTGATACAGTCAAGTCAAAGAAGCCGTGTTTTGCAAAACCCTCCAGCATATGATCAAAGAATCCGATTCCCGTCTTCACATCGCTTTTACCAGTTCCGTCCAGTGTAAGCGACATATTGATATCTGTTTCCTTTGTTTTACGAATAATATTCGCATTTCTCTCCATACTAACCTACTAACCTTCTTTCTACGACATTCTGCATTGTCGGTGTATTTTATTCCACTGTTATCCCTAAATATTTATCAATTATCACTTTTTATATTATTTTTCCGAGAAGCGCACCTTAATGGAATTTGCATGCGCCGTCAAACCTTCTCTCTCCGCGAACAGTTCGATGTCTTTGTGCGCCTTTTCCAAAGCTTCTCTTGAATAAGAGATGATGCTTGTCTTTTTCATAAAATCGTCCACGTTGAGCGGTGAGAAGAACTTCGCCGTACCGTTCGTCGGCAGGATGTGATTCGGTCCCGCATAATAATCACCCAAAGGCTCGGATGAGTACTCGCCAAGGAAAATAGCGCCCGCATTGCGTATCTTCGTCATCACCGCATAGGGATCTTTCGTCAGGATTTCCAAGTGCTCCGATGCAATGGCATTAGCTGCCTCGACTGCGTCCTCTATCGAATCCGCCAAAAGGATATATCCGTACTGATCAAGAGATTTCTTGATAATTTCTGCTCTGGACAATTCCTTCAGGAAATTGTCAATCTGTACCTTCACCGCTTCCGCCAGCTTCTCGTCTGTGGTGATCAAAATTGCACTGGCAAGCTCATCATGTTCAGCCTGTGACAGCAGATCAGCCGCCACATAGCGCGGGTTTGCCGTCTCATCCGCAATCACCAGTATTTCACTGGGCCCTGCAATAGAATCTATACTCACATAACCGAAACATGCTTTCTTGGCGAGTGCCACGAAAATATTGCCCGGCCCGGTAATCTTATCCACTTTCGGGATGCTCTCGGTACCGAACGCCATGGCCGCAATCGCCTGGGCGCCGCCCACCTTATATATCTCATCTACTCCCGCAACTTTCGCAGCGACCAGTGTGCCCGCATTTACTTTGCCGTCGGGACCCGCCGGTGTGGTCATGATGACTTTCTCCACGCCCGCAACTTTCGCCGGTATCACATTCATCAACAGACTGCTCGGATATGCTGCCTTTCCGCCCGGCACATAGACCCCCGAAATTGCGATTGGAAGGATTCTCTGTCCCAGTATACTGCCGTCCGGCTTCGTGTCAATCCAACTGTTGCGCAACTGCTTGCGGTGAAAATCCTCAATATTTGCGGCTGCCCGTTTCAACACGTCCACAAATTCTTTCTCAGCCGCCTTGAAAGCCTCCTCTATCTCAGCTTCCGTCACACGTATCGAATCCGCGTCGATATCCCATTTATCAAACTTCTTCGTGTACTCAAAGACTGCCTGATCACCGTTTTGTCTTACGTTATTGACAATGTCCGCAACCACATCCTCATATTCCGAATAATTGTTCGGACTTCTTTTTAGCAGGCTGTCAAGCAGGTCTTTCTGCGTATCTGCAGTTAATCTGACCGTTTTCATAGTTTTTCCCTCAAATCCGTAATCAATTTCTTAATCCGCTCCGGCTCCATCTGCATGCTGACTTGATTGACAATCATTCGCGCCGATAGCGGACATATTTCCTCCAACACTTCCAGACCGTTTTCCCTAAGCGTGGAACCCGTCTCCACGATATCAACGATCACATCGGCAAGTTTCACGATCGGTCCCAATTCCACAGAGCCGTTCAGTTTGATGATATCCACCGTCTGATGCTTTTTGTTATAAAAGTAATCCTTGGCAATATTGGGGTATTTGCTCGCCACACGTATCATCTCGTGATGCTTGAGCAGTTCTTCGGCGCTTCTTGGTCCGCAGACACACATTCTGCATTTACCGTACCCTAAATCCAGCACTTCATAGACACGTCGGTTCTCTTCCATAATGGTGTCTTTGCCGACCACACCTATATCCGCAGCACCGTACTCCACGTAGGTCGGCACATCAGGCCCCTTCGCAAGGAAAAACTTTAACTTCAACTCCTCATTTACAAATATCAGCTTGCGGGAGTCCTTGTCCTTCATCTCCTCACATCTGATGCCAATCTGTTCAAACAGTTCCATTGTCTTGTTGGCAAGGCGCCCTTTTCCGAGGGCAAATGTCAAATATCTGTCTTCACTCATATTTCTTAAGCACTCTTTCTCATCAATTCTCTATTGTCCCATATACAACACCACAACGCACTGCGTGTTTTTATATCACAATACCTATATTTCCGGCAGCAATTCCACTTTCTTGCCCGCCGCGCGCATCTTCTTAGCTTCCTGCAGCTTGTCCTTGAAATCCGACTCGCAATAATACAACTGCACGAAGTCCTCCGGGTTCGAAATGGCAACCCCTTGCCTGCTCATCGCCGCCAAAAGATCATCCACCACGATCATAAATCCGATAGCCGGGGCATCCTTGCCGAAACGCCCAAGCAGATTATCGTAGCGTCCGCCCTTTACAATGGCATCGCCGACACCGTATGTATATCCCTTAAAAATGATTCCGGTATAGTAATTATACTTACTTAGCATACCGAGGTCAAAGGAAACATACTTCTCCACGCCGTAATCGCACAATACCTGATAAACTTTTTCAAGCCGGTCCACGGCATCCCTGGAACGTTCGTTGGTCGCCGCCTTCTTGGCTTCCGTAAGGATTGCGGCAGTTCCGAACAGTTCGCTTACTTTGAGAAGCAGTTCCTTATCTTGTTGATCGACGTGAATGCGCTCCAGTAATTCTTCCGCACCGAAATAATTCTTACCGGAAATATATTCCCTAAGTTCCAGTTCCGTCTCCTCATCCAACCCCGCTTCCGCACAGATACCCTTGAAATATTCAAGGTTACCAACGCTGATCTGAAAATCGGACAATCCTGCATGACATAGTGACTCAATCGTCATGGCAATCATCTCCGCATCCGCCTGCACAGATGCGTCACCGATCAGTTCCGCGCCCATCTGTGTCGATTCTTTTAGTTTACCCTGCAATTCTGAGGTGTTCGTGAAAGTATTGCCCTGATAGCAAAAACGGATCGGTACATCCTCATCCATAAAGTATTTCGCCGCACATCTGGCGATCGAAGGTGTAAAATCCGGACGAAGAACAAGCGTATTTCCCTCTTTATCAAAGAATTTATACAGTTCTTTGGAGGGTGTCGTCCCCACTTCCTTGGAAAAGACATCAAAGAACTCAAAGGTCGGCGTCTGAATATCCCGATAACCGTATCCCTCTATCTTTTCATGCAAAAGGCGCTCAACCACAGACTTCTTCGCCTTCTCATCACCGTAAATATCTCTGACACCCTCAGGTGTATGTACCAATTTCCTGCTCATTTCCAGATCCTTTCATATCAGTGTTTGCCAAAATCAACTTTCCGACATTCGCCATTTGATGCCATATTTACCATGTCGATTTATTATGCTAAAGTGCTAATTTTCTAATGTATTAGTGCAATAAACTTTATATACTATATCCCAATTCAAATAGTTTGTCAACCATTTCCGTCTACTCAACCCTATCATCCAGATCCTTCTGCAGAATATCCAGATATGGAACCAGCACGCCGTGCTTTTTCGGCAGAATATACTCTGGATTCAGCTCATCATATCGAAAACTCTTCCTGCCGCCGTCCTTCGCCCTGTCCCAGAAGAAACGAAGCATCTCGTAGGGCAGATAATAAAAGATATCTTTGTGTGAGTAATAAATCAGGAAAAAAGCGATACCTTTCTGCTTCTCGAACTGCCCCATAAACTCCACCTGATGTTCATGGATATTCTGCAGAGAAAAGGTATCAACCGCGCACTCCTTGGCATCAAAACAGACCGGGATACCCTGTACCACACCGATATAGTCCACTGTACTTTTCTGATCGAAGTAAGCGAGCGTAATATGCCTGCTCTCCTTGTCTATGTTGATGGGTGTGATAGGGGTAGGCACTTTCTGAATGAGCGCCAGACCGTTTTCCAGATATTTCTCATTGGTTCTGTTGATCAAATCTTCCAAGGTTGAACCGCGCAGTCCGCGGGAGTTCCAAGTCGCCATACGTTTTCCTTCTTCTGTTTATGTCAATATTATTGCATGTTTTGCTTTAAAACACATATACAGGACTCATATATCATCAGAAACTCTCATAAAGATCTCCGGCAGCTCTGCTACAAACGTTTTGCCGCTTAAATCCCCGAAAGGTTCATCCAACTGTGGAAATACCACTTTATAAGCATGTAAAAGCTGTGCCCTGACATGGTATTTCTTCCGACATTCCTCATTCCACACCATATCGCCGTATTTCGGATCTCCCAAGAGCGGATGCCCGATGCTTGCCAGATGCGCCCTGATCTGATGGGCTTTCCCCGTAAAAAGTTCCACCTCCAGCAAGGTTTTGTCCTGTTCTACTTTAATGGGTCTATAGCCGGTCTTGATGTAAGAACGCTTGATTTCTTCAAGACTCTTCATTTCCTTATGCTCTGCATGCATTTTCTTTTGTGCTGTTTCATACATATTGGCCGAATCATTGCTATTCACAGGTTCAATGTGAACTTTGTTAAGCACCTCATCCTTAATCAGATAGCCCTCTATCAGATGTTCGTCCTCAACAACGCCTTTTACATAAAGCAGATAGTATTTGTGAAGAGTTCTGTTCTTTAAAATGTCTCCAAAAAGCTGAGCACCCTTGAGAGTCTTGGAACAGAGCACAATGCCGCTTGTATTGCGATCCAGACGATTGCACACGGAAGGCCTGAAGACGGACAGTTCATCTTCTGCGACGGCACCGCTCGTCAACAGATAACCGATCAGCCATTCATTCAGGGAAATATCTGTCTGCACCGCTTTCTGGGAAAGAACGCCTGCCGGTTTATCCGCCAGCAATACATGGTCGTTCTCATAGAGAATGTGAACACCCGAAATCTTATGATAAGCTGCTATATAGTCTGTTTCACGTTCTGTGATTCGTTCTTTGGCATTTCCGGTATGTCTTAATCCGCTTATACTTTCTTTTTCTGTATATTTTGTTCCGGAAACATCGAAATTTCTGCCTCCAAACTTTGCAAGCGTCTCATCCGAGAAATAGATTGTGACACTGTCACCTTCGACAATCCGCTCACTGCCGTCAGCCTTCATATCGTTTAATGTGATGTTTTTTTTGCGAAGCATCTTGTATAAGAAACCGCTCCCCGCCTTCGGCAGAATCCTATGAAGATACTTGTCCAGCCGCTGTCCGGCATCTTTGTCTGTTATCTGAACTTGATACATTTTATGATTCCTTTATTCTATCCTGTTTGGCCAACTCTTTTTAAATCGATATAGAATACAACATATTAATGATATCTTCGCGGTTTTTGTGCTCCTCAGTGTCCAGTTCAATTAACTGACTCAGTCGATCAATATACTTGCTGGTCTGAGAAAAAATCTTAACCGTTACATTCTTTATTCCTTCCTGCAAAAGCATCTGTTCCAAGTGTTTCTCTGCTTCATTGCAGCTACATTTAGGGGTTTCCGTGATACCGCAAAGCACATTGCCTTTTAATACCATATGGCTGATAGAAAAATTCCTCTGATAGGACGTAAAATACATGTCATAGAAGACAGTCAGTTTCTCATCGTAGCTGCACAACTCGTTTTTAAGTGCCTCGCTGCATCCCTCGGCCCTGAGAAACAGAATAAAGTTCACCATGCTCTTGCAGGCGGGCAGACAGCCCAATATCGCGACGACAGTCAGAAGATTCCTGTTGCTTCCCGTCGTAATATAACCCATGATGTACAACCCAATGCTGACTGCAAAAAAAAGCAGCGTTCTGAGTACCGTCACAGCTCTGTGATTCCTGATATAACCATATTTTCCCTTTTTAATGATCAGAGCATTCATTTTCAGTCGTTCCTTCTTCCATATTCCTGTACTGATTCAAACATGTAATCGGTTCTTCTGTTATTCTTTCATCTTACAGACATCCACCCACTCCTCATATCCGGAGTACTGCTCCATCTCCGGAATCGTCAGCTCAATAGCGCTGTTGCCGCTGCCGCACGCCGGAAATACCGTTATAAAGCGTTTCAAAGATTCGTCCAGGTAAACAGATACCCCTTCATTGATGCCAAAAGGACAGACCCCTCCGACAGCATGTCCGATCAGCGTCTCAACTTCCTCCGCCGAAAGCATCTTGGCTTTTGCCCCGAACTTCGCCTTATATTTTGCATTGTCCACCTTCACATCACCCGCACTGATCACCAAAATCGGTTTTTCATTCACCATAAACGAAAGTGATTTTGCAATTCGTGCAGGTTCACAGCCAAGCGCCTGTGCCGCCAATTCCACGGTCGCACTGGATTCCTGCATCTCTATGATACGGTTCTCCATATCAAATTGTCTAAAGTATTCTTTCACACGTTCGATTGCCATTTTTCTTCTCCTCACGTTTTCATATGATTCTCTTGCTTTTCACATAAATGGTTCTTATGCTGCTTTCATACCGTTCAACTATTGGTCACGAAAACACTTGGATAACGTTCTGTATGCCTTGCGTCGCCCAATATAGCGCCTGCATCGGCAACCCGCAGACTGATACGACCCTGCCTCTCTTGCAGTCCTCTATGGCTTTGGCCACGACGCATTCCGCGCTTACTGTGGTCAGTCTTTTCAAATTGCTCATCTGAGACATATCCCCATAAGCCTGTTCCAGGAAAGGGGTATCGACCGGTCCCGGACATACTGTAGTCACGCTGATACAACGTTTTCTCAATTCCTTTCTCAGAGCCCTGCTAAAGGAATATACATAGGATTTAGATGCAGCGTAAACCGCGAAGCCGGCCTGCGGTACAAATGCCGCACCCGATGCGAGCTGAATGATTTTGCTGCCCCGTCTCATATAGGGAAGACAAATCTTGGTCAGCTTTGTGAGCGCCACAACATTCAACCGGAGCATGGCGGATATATCTTCATCATCTTGTTCAGAAAAGGATCCGTGCCGCCCCATGCCTGCACAATTTACCAACATAGTAATCTTGGGTGCGCTGATTGCCATTACCTCCTGAAAATGTTTCAATTCATTTTCATTGGTGATGTCAACGGAGATTGCCCTCGCCTTGATTCTTATAGACCTCGCCAGTTCCTCCATGGGCTCTTTTCTGCGAGCCAGAAGCCACACTTCATCAGTTTTACACAATTGACGGTCAAGCTGTCTGGCAAATTCCATCCCTATGCCGGACGATGCGCCGGTAATAATTGCAATATTCATGCTTTGCCTCCGTTTAAATGAATCTATCCACAAAAAGCTTGTTAAAAAGGCTTAAAAGTAGCAACTGTTATCGTCTTTGATAATGCAAAAAAATAATGGTCTTTTATCTTTCAGGCAACGGACAATATTTTGCGGAAAATTATGGAAAAATCACGTTTACACGCAATAACATTTGTTATTGAATATTTTGTATTACGACTAAACAATCACTTTTTTTTATGTATATTTCTGATTGTTTTTTTCTTTTTCGTTTTTCCTGATGAAGGATTTCCTGCATTTGATTTCTTCAATCCTGCATGATTATTCTGGACAGTATTACTAATTTTTCTGGGTTTGATAAGGCATTTCTTGTCAAATCCGACCAAGTCCTCCCTGCCGCCCTTGAGCAATGCTTCTCTTACCAAGTCATAATTGTTCGGGTTGCGGTACTGGATCAATGCTCTCTGCATCGCTTTCTCATGAGGATTACGGCACACATAGACCTTCTTACCGGTTCTCGGATCGATACCGGTATAGTACATAACCGTGGATACCGTAGACGGTGTCGGGTAGAAATCCTGCACCTGTTCCGGCATATAGCCCAGATCCCGCAGATATTCCGCCAACTCAATCGCCTCTTTCAAGGTCGATCCCGGATGTGAGGACATCAGATACGGCACAAGGAACTGTTTTTTGCCCAGCTGTTCGTTGATATTATAGTATTTCTTCACAAATCGCTCATATACCTGCTTCTTCGGTTTCCCGAGCTTTGTAAGCACCGCGTCCGAGATATGCTCAGGTGCGACTTTCAGCTGTCCGCTGACATGATGTTCCACCAATTCCCGAAAGAATGTATCATCAGAATCAGCCATCAGGTAATCGAAGCGAATACCGGAACGGACGAACACTTTCTTGACCCCCGGAAGCGCACGCAGCTTGCGAAGCAAAGACAGATAATCGGAATGATCCACCTCCAGATTGGGACAAGGCTCCGGGAAAAGGCACTGCCTGTTCTTACAGACCCCCTGTGTCATCTGCTTCTCACAAGAAGGATGTCTGAAATTCGCCGTAGGACCGCCCACGTCATGGATATATCCTTTAAAATCCGGATCTTTTATCATCAATTCGGCTTCTCGAATGATAGACTCGTGGCTTCTGACCTGTACGATTCTTCCCTGATGAAAAGTCAGCGCACAGAAATTACAGCCGCCGAAGCACCCCCTGTTGCTGACAAGTGAGAACTTGATCTCGGAAATCGCAGGCACACCGCCAAATTCCTCATAGGACGGATGATATGTCCGCATATAGGGCAAATCATAGACGGCATCCATCTCCTCTGTCGTGAGCGGCAGAGACGGCGGATTTTGCACCACATATACGCTGTTTGGATACTCTTCAATCAGAGTTTTGCCTGTGAAAGGATCCGTATTACAATATTGTATATTAAAACTCTCCGCATATTTGGCGGGTTCTGCCTTCATACTGTCATATGATGGGAGCTTCACCCCGTCATAAATGTACTCGATGCTCTTCGTCTTGTAGACGGTTCCCGCAATAAAAGTGATATCTTTAACATCGATACCGCTCGCCAACGCATCGGCGATCTCCACAATAGATTTCTCACCCATACCGTAAGAGATCAGGTCTGCCTGGCTGTCCAGTAGGATGGAGCGCTTGAAACTGTCGGACCAGTAATCATAGTGTGCCATCCTTCGAAGGCTCGCCTCAATACCTCCGATAATAATGGGACTGTCCTTATATACTCTGCGAATCAGATTGCAGTAGACTACTGTGGCATGATCGGGTCTTTTGTACGCTTCGCCGCCCGGTGTGTAAGCATCATTCGGACGATGTTTGCCGGATACGAAGTAATGGTTGACCATGGAATCCATATTTCCGCCGGAAACCAGAAAGCCGAGCCGTGGTTTTCCCAAAACGGTAATGCTGTCCTCATCTTTCCAGTCAGGCTGTGCGATAATTCCCACAATGTAACCGTGTGACTGCAGCACTCTGCTGATGATGGCATGTCCAAAAGATGGGTGATCCACGTAGGCATCGCCGATGACATAGACAAAATCCAACTGCTCTATGCCTTGTGCTGCCATATCCTCTTTAGAAATCGGTAAGAATCCCATCTTCCATTAACTCCTTAAAATGATAGGTATAATAGTCCGCCAAAGTACGCTTCTCAGCGTCCTGATGCTCCGAATACTTATCATAGACGGCACAGACACGCATACCTGCCGCCTTTCCCGCCTGAATGCCGGGTATGATATCCTCGAAAACAAGGCAGTTTTCAGGTGATACATTCAGTTCTTTTGCCACTGCCAGATAGATGTCCGGCGCAGGTTTCCCTTTTGCCACATCGCAGCCTGTCATAATACAGTCAAAATACTGATCCAAATGACGCGCTTTCACTACATTTTCCACAAGTTCCCTCGAATTGCTTGTGGCAATTCCTACTTTGATTCCGTGATCCATGCAATATTCCAGCAATTCCGTCACGCCGTCCTTGACAGGAACCTCGTATGTATATTTATCCCATGCCATGCGGTTCCAGTCAGCCTTGATTGTATCCAGGTCATCGGGCAGATCAAAGCGTTTCTTGAAATAAACTGCCGTCTCGCTGAAACTCATGCCCTCGATACAAGCCTGAAGATTTTCGGGCAAAGTAATACCAAATCTGCCTAGATACTCTATGTCGATTGCCCTCCACATCCACATGGAGTCCACCATGGAACCGTCCAGATCAAAAATCACTGCTTCTATCATTTCCGTAAATTCTCCGTTTCTTCCTCTGTCAATCTGCGAAAACTGCCCTTGGGAAGGCTTTCATCCAGTGTGAGTGCTCCCATACGGAGCCTTTTAAGATAAATTACTTCGTTGCCCACAGCGCTAAGCATGCGCTTGACTTGATGGAATTTGCCCTCCGTGATCGTCAGCACAATCTTTTTTTCCTCAAGAATATTCACAGTTGCAGGCTTTGTCAGCGCCTTTTCACCGATGTCTACGCCCTGTTCCAGCTGCTCTTTCTGCCTGTCGTCAAAAGGTTGCGCCAGATGACACTCGTATTCTTTCTCCACATGCTTTGCAGGTGATGTCAGGTCATGCGCCAGAGGTCCGTCGTTGGTAATCAGCAGAAGCCCCTCTGTATCTTTGTCCAATCTCCCTACCGGGAAAAGGTCATCACGCTTCTGTTGACCCAACAAGTCAATAACCGTCTGTTCATGCTGATCTTCCGTAGCAGATACTACGCCCGCTGGCTTATTTAACATATAGTAAACATACTTCTCATAAACACAAGGCTGCCCTTTATAACATATGCGGTCTGCATTTTCGTCTATATGCTGTTCCGGCTTCAATATCTTCACATCATTGACCGTCACCAGACCGGACTTAATGTCCTTTTTGATTTGGCTGCGTGTACCAAGCTTACAATCACATAGGAATTTGTCAAGTCGCATGTTTTGTCCTCTAATTCAATTTACGGTTTACCACATATATTGTAATTTTTCTGTTAAAGTCTCCACCCTGTAGCATTCTGTCACCGAATTTTTGATAGGAGCGGTTTCTCACACGCTGTAACCTAATATCTTTCGGAGCATCAATTAAAACCACATATTTATAGTATGATAGGATATCTACCCCATAATTACCTTTTACAGCAGCAAAAACGAAATTCTCATGTACTCCGACTTCGTGCATAAGGAGATTTTCAACCTCTTCATCGGAACGCGGCGAATCAAAAAGGTATTCAGGATTTTCTTTAGGAAAATATAAATCTTCGTTGTCAATGAAATGAAATCCTATCGTTTCTGCTAATGTTTTACCTAATGTACTCTTTCCGCTGCCATTCAATCCACAGACAAGAATTCCTATTCCCATCAACTTATTTCCTCCTAAAAAAAGAAAGTCCTTCTTTTTCATGTAAATCTTCCTTTATGTTAAAAACCTTCATCTGAAGCTACATTACAGAATATATATAGATAAGCCTTCCTTCTAAAAAGGAACATCAATTCATGCCAAAGACCGACAAACTAAACCGATTTCTCTTCACAGCGTTATCTCTATACCTGATTGTACTGATGCTTCGACACCCTGCGCTCTCTCTGGAGTACGCCTCAACCGGACTGAATCTGTGGCTTACAAAGATGGTTCCCACACTGCTTCCTTTCATGATTCTCTCCGGTATCATGATTCGCATGGACTTAACAGAGAGCTTCGTCACGCTTCTGCATCCTCTGCTGCATAGGCTGTATGGAACATCAAAAAACGGCTCTTACACGGTTATCATGGGATTTCTGTGCGGTTTCCCGATGGGTGCACGGATTGTCGGAGAACTCTATGAATCCGGCCGTCTTTCCCGCGAAGAAAGTTCCAAACTTCTGTATTTTTGCAACAATATCGGACCGATTTACTTTTTAAGCTATGTAGTGCCCGTCCTTGCCATTGAAAGACCATTACTCCCTTTTCTGATTATGTACGGCATTCCAATGTTATATGGGCTTGTATTATTCCGCGTTCTTCCGCTGTTTCGCCGGCGCAGCACGCCAAGCCACACCAATTTGCTCAATGCTCCTAATATCAGCGACACCGCCAACACATCCGGTACATACAAAAAAACTGTTCGCATGCCGCTTCTTTCCGCAATCGATACCTCTGTAATATCAGGTCTCATCGGCATTGCCAAACTCGGCGGCTATATGGTCTTTTTTAATCTTCTGAACATAGTCTTTGCACCGTTTCACAATGTCAACTCTAACTTGCTGGGTCTGTACCGCTGCATCTTAGAGATCACAAGCGGTATTGACTACTCCGGTCATTCGCTGTATTATGCAATTCTGATTTTGCTTCCTTTCGGAGGCTTCTCCTGTATCGCACAGACGTACAGCATGATCAGCCGAACAGATCTGTCTGTGCGTACTTATGTTTTTCATAAAATCATACAGACCGCGCTCACTGCGCTGTGCTACTTTGCATTAATTCTCTAGCCACGAGTCCTCTTCCGACTTTCTACGGCTCTTCCTGCGCCGCTGCTTCATGCCGTGCAGAATCAAAATCACGGATACTACCATACCCAGAACAAGGAGCATACAAACAATGCACACAATCAGGAAATATTCAAAGGATACAGGTCTGTTATCATCCGGATTAATATCCCGGATCTCAATGACCTCCGCATCCTGCTTTTTCTCAGAATCATTTCCTTTAATGTTTGTAATCACACTTGATGCAATCGCCAAGGCTTCTTCTTTCAGTTCTGCCGCTATTTCCTCTTTTGTCTTATAATCCATGGAAGGCAGGGAAACCATGTTGCTTGTCGTGTACAGATCATAGCCGTTATAACCGTTCACAACAATCTGCGGTACAATGTGCGGCGGCACCTGCATCGTGAAACTGAACGTATCAATGGACTTATCCGGCCACCTCTGCAGTGCTGAAAAGTGTTCACCGTTGTCATAGCTGTAAGTATAATAAAGCATACCGCTGTCATAATCATCGGCGGACAGCGACACTGTCACTTCACCGGTCTCCATTATCTGGTCCGTAACTTCAATCATACATATATCCGGCTCTGTCCTGTCAGGCGCGACTACATAGGACGGTATGGGCACTTCCACATTTTGATAATCGCTGTAATCCACACCCAGTTCCTCTGAACGAAGTCCGAAATATTTCGCTACGGCAGTCGCATCCAGAACACCAAAGTCCTTTAATTTCTGATCGTGATCGTAGAACGGCTGATCATTTTCATGATCCAGATGACAATGCTCTATAAGCACACAGGGAAGGTCATTTTTCACAGAATGTCGAATAATCCCGTAATAATCGGTTCCTCTGTCATTCAGTCTTGTCTTGATTCCTCTGGAATACAGCCCCATCTCTTGAAGCATATCGATTTCCACACTGGCAAAACTGTAACCCTTACTGTAATTTTCACCGAAGGCTGACACCCAGCACTCCGCACCGAACAGAGTATGTTCTCCCGAAAGATTAAAATGCAGACAAAACAGAAAGTCAGCATCCACATCCTTGGCGAAATCGCATCGCTCTTCCAGTGACAACTCCTGATCACCGGTTCTGGTCATGTAGACAGTGATCCCATCATATTTCTCCAATTCCTCCTTCATGGCTTTCGCCACGACCAGAGTCATTTCTTTCTCCGTGTAGTCCTCATATTCTCCGCCGAGATTTTTTCCGCCGTGTCCCGGGTCTATCACGACAATGATTGATTCATTCCTGCTGTTTGACAGGTTTTCTTCGTTCTCCGACAGTAAGGTTTGATCTTCATCAATATCTTCATTGACAGGCTTTGCTTTCTGTGCGTAGACAACGATACCACGCATAGAGCAGGTAACAGTTAAAATCATTGCAAGAAAAACAGTAAGACATCTTATTATCCCATTGTTATGAAAAAAACTGTTATACTTTTTCCTTTTCAAAACAACCATCCCTCTATCATCTATCTGTCTTTGGCATCAGACACAAAACTATGCCTTTTACCTAAACAAGCCGGTTTCAAAAACCGGCTTGCAATGATTACTATGTAATTTACATCAAATCCAACTCGGCGGGTTCTCCTTCGCCTTCCGCTTCTTTGAGCATCTGCTCTACCTGTGCCGGTCGCAGCTCTGCCCGATTTGCCTTGACAGTCTCGTTATATCCGTTAATCGTATTAAAGAAACTCTCATAATGTTCAGTCGTGGTTGCCAGAGTTGCCGTCATGGCACTTTCCAGATTAGCCAGCATATCATCCAAATATTGCATGGCGGACGTCCTGACGCCGTTAGCCTCTGCCGTGGCAGTGTTGAGAATCTCCTGAGCCTGCTGTGTCGCCATCCGGACAACTTCGTTTGCCTGTGCATAAGCCTGCTGCATGATCTCATGTTCATTGATCAGTTCGGTAGTCTGCACCGTTGCATCTTTGATCAATGCCTCTGCCTTCGCCCGCGCATCATTTAAGATCGCCTCCTTGTTGGTGATGATCTTCTGATAACGCTTAATCTCATCAGGCGTCTTCATACGCAGTTCACGCAGGAGTTCGTCAATTTCTTCCTTGTTGACAATAATATTTGTTTTGGATAAAGGCTGATACTTGCAGCCGTCAATATAGTCCTCAATCTCATCGATTAATTGTTCGATTCTACTGCTCATCTCTACTCCTATCTGTCATATCCATATTTTTCATAAATCAATTTGCCCACAAACTCCGGTACGCACTGAGATATATCCCCGTTAAAACTGGCAATCTCCTTCACTGTTGAAGAACTTAAATACGCATATTCGAGACTGGTCGTCAGAAACATCGTATCTAGGTCTCCGCCGGAAAATTTTCTGTTGGTCTGTGCAATCTGCAGCTCATACTCAAAATCCGTAATAGCACGAAGTCCTCTGATCGCTACATGTATGTCCTGTTCTCTGGCATAATCGATTAACAGACCACTGAAAGAATCTATCCTGACATTGGGCAGATCTTTCGTCGCCTCTTCTAACATCTTAACACGTTCTTCCACAGAAAACAATGGAGTCT
>JAFLTD010000003.1 GCA_022510625.1 Lachnospiraceae bacterium | reverse complement strand
TGTTAAGCGCCTGCTGTCTGGATCTGATAAAAAGTGTCCACGGCAGATACAGCAGGATAACCACACCGATGATCAGGCAGATCGGCTGTCTGTTAGATGCGAAGAGAATCAGCATCAGAACACCCACAACCGAACCCATAACACCGGACAGACTGCTGTATGTGTGACGCAGCATATAATCATATAAAATGTTGGCAGTTATTTTTACGTCAAACTCGATTTCCATAAGTAATGTATTTCCCCTTCGAATAAATGATCCGGCCGACAAATATCTTCTCTTTCCGTAAGAAAGCACCTACGATGTAGGTGCTTTCTTTACTTATCTCTATTATACTAAAATTCATGTGAAGTGCAAGTAAAACCGAAAATCATATGCTGCGATGTTTTACGGTGCTTTCGCATTCCACACATGGATATCGGGAATCCAGAGTTGGGGATTTATGGTTTCCGCAGGTCCACTGCCCGTCACAACATCCAGCTCAGATGTATATCCACCAAAATTGACATCATACATGGGAATCTCCACAAAGCTGCCGTCCAAGAAGATAAAGCGCACCGTAGCCTGCCCACGTGAATTATAGGTCGGCATACATACGCCACCCGACAGGTTAAAAATCCACTCCGCCGCTGTATCGGGGCTTCTGTACATGGCATTGCGGTCTGTTCCGTCACCCGCTTCCATATCATACTGCGTCTGTGCATTGATCGCCACCACAAATCCGTTCTCTATATAGTCGGGGAACCAGTATTCATCCACAAACCGATAAGCCTCCATAAATTCCTCTTCGGACGAAATGCTGTCCAGCCACTTTATCTCACTGTCCGTCACACGAAATCCGTCCGGTGTCCTGCTAAATTCTATCTTCTCTTTCCAGACGGTCAGATGAGGATCGGATGTCCACGCATAGTACCAAATTTCAGCCGTACCCTCATCCCGATGTCCTTCTTCCACATCTATCAGAAACCGATATTCATGCGGCCACGGGCTGGAGTATCCGAATGTATATCCTTCGCCCACATAATCCAGCTCAATTACATTCTCATAAGCGGCATCTTCGTCAATATATAACCCTACAAGCACATCTCCTTCCCTGTCGCAGAAAGCATCGGCGTATTTCCTGACAAAACGGGACATTTCCTCCGTTCCGTCGTTCGACGCATTGACGGGATTCATGGACAGTCCGATCACCGTGGCACATATCAAAAGCGCCGCGAACACTACGGTCACTACCGCCCTCTTATGATAAGACAAAATATTTCGAACCCTGTTCTTGACCGTTCCCTCTCCGAAAGCAATCGGGCAGCCGCCAAGCCTCATTCTGCCGCCGGATAGAGAAAGAAGCGCCCGAGAGTAATCTTTTCTCACATCATATCCGAGTTTCCGAACGACCGCCTCATCGCACGACATCTCCATGTCTCTCTCCATCAGCTTATATGCAATCCACACAACAGGATTAAACCAATGAAGGCACACCGTACCCCACGCCAGAATCTTGACAAGATAATCTTTGCGTGCTATATGAACATACTCGTGCTCCAAGACGAAACTGCGGTCCTTCTCCTGCATCATAAGCGGCAGATAAATCCGCGGTCTGACGATGCCGAATACAAACGGTGTGGCAAGCCCATCCATCTCATAGACATCATCCTCCATCCGCGATGCCCCTTGCAGGAATTTCCGAAAGCGAACCGTCGTCCACAGGCAGTGTGCGGCAAGAAAGATAATGCCGCAAATCCATATCCATCCTCCGACAGTAAAAACCTTATGCAGAAGCCGCACCGCTTCCTGCTCATAAAAACTCGACTCTTCGGTCACCGCCCTGACACCGTTGATTCCGTCCCCGTTAACTTCCGGTATATTGCCGTCCATCACGGAGTCACGATTAAGCAGCGCAACAATGCGGGCTCCTTTAAATCCGCTGAAATTCTCCTGTGAAATCATGTCTGTATCCATCCTCAGCAGGCTGTAGTTCCCGGTCACGGAAACGGGACACAGCAGTCGAAACAACACAACGCTCCACAAGATATAAGAAAAAATCTTCGGCTGCTTTCTAAGTAAAAGACGAATCAAGATCACCGCCGCAATACAGTAGGTCGCCGTGAGACTCATATTACAGATTTTCATAAAAATTGTGCCAATATTCATTTTTGATTTTCTCTCCCTTCCGAAACAGTCTTCTTCATAAAACTAAAGATGCGTTTCATTTCATCTATCTTGCTGTAAAAATAATCATGCAGTACATTCCGCCTATTTGTCTGTATAGTTATCTATCAATTCTTTGATCTCCGCGGCCTGCTTCTGTGTCAGTTTCTTTCCGCCCATAAAAGCCGCCAGAAATTTCGGAATGGAACCTCCGAAGGAATCCTCCACAAACTCCCTGCTTTTATGCCCGTAAAATTCTTCCCGGCTGATCAGCGCCGTCACCGTCGCATTTTCATTCTGAAAGATTCCCCTGTCGCATAACTTTTTTAAAACGGTGTATGTTGTGGACTTCTTCCAGTCAAATTCTTTCTCACACAACTTGACGAGTTCCGGCGAAGAGATAGGTTCCTTCCGCCAAATCAAATCCGCAAATTGTGATTCCAGTTTTGCAAGTTTGTATTCTTTCATATTATTTTTACCTTTCCGATGTCTTATTTCGCGCGTTTTCTTGTCAGTCTATTACCTATCGACCACACGTTTGGTCTATTAATAATAGACTGTATAGTTAGTCTATCATCAGTAGACTAAGATGTCAATAATAAATTGCACAAATATCATAACGTTATAATATTTTGTGCAATTTATCTTGTCCGGAGCATATCATATGCATCCTACTACATTACACTATTTATGAATCAGTATACCTTCTTATCCAACCCCATCCTCACGATGATCTCCTGAATCTTCCGATATACCAACTGCTCATCTACGGTCAGTATCTTCCTATTCTCCATCGTAATCTGTCCGTTGATGATGACCGTGTCCACCTCTGAGCCGTTGGCGGAATAGGACAGTCCCGCTATCAGATTATTTCTGGGTGTCAGCGAAGGAGTATTCAAATCAAGAATCGCCAGATCTGCTTTCTTTCCGATCTCGATGCTTCCTATCTCCTTCTCCATACCGAGCGCCTTTGCGCCGTTGATTGTCGCAATACGGAATCCCTCTTTCGCGCTGACGCACTGTGGAGTCTTGCCCGTTCCTTTGTGAATCAGCGTCAGTAGGCTCAGTTCGTGGAACATGTTCAGGCAGTTGTTGCTGGCGGCTCCGTCTGTGCCGAGACACACGTTGATGCCTTTCTCCAACATTCTACCCACGGGCGCAAAACCATTGCCGAGCTTCATATTGCTTGCCGGATTCGTCACCACACTGACATTCTTAACCTTCAGGATATCCATGTCCGCCTCATCTATCTGCACGCAGTGTGCAGCGACGGCAGGCACGTCGAACAATCCGCATCTGTCCGCCAACTCAATCGGACTGCACCCGTACTTCTCACGAATCTGCCCGATCTCGCTCTCGCTCTCCGACAGATGAATGTGAATACCCATGCCGTTTTTCTTCGCCTCTCCGGCGACGATTTTCAGATATTCCTCGTCGCATGTATAGGGCGCATGGGGTCCCAGCACAAAAGACAATCTGTCACAGTCCTTGGCTGCATCTCTCTCCTCATATGCCTGACGCAGTCTCATCTGTCCCGCCTCGTCGTTTCCGCTGCCCACCAGACCCCTGCTGATCACCGCGCGCATCCCGGATTCCTTGACCGCTCTGGTGGTCTGATGAATATTCATCTGCATATCGTTAAAGCAGGTTGTCCCGCTCTTCATCATCTCAATAATCGCAAGATTCGCTCCCCAGTATGTATCCTCATCCGTCATCTGCTGCTCGATCGGGTCGATGGTACCGAACAGCCAGTCCATAAAAGACAGATCATCTGCCACATTCCGCATAAAAGACATGTAGGAGTGAGTATGACAGTTGACGAGTCCCGGAATCACCAGCCTGTCGGTTCCATCGATCACCTTATCTTCAGAGAATCCGGCAGGTTTCTGACCGATGCCCGTGATTCTGTCCTGCTCGATATAGATATCAGTCTCCCGTATCACATCCTCCGCGCCCTGCGGCAGGATTGCCAGTGCTTTTTTAATTACAATTCCCATCTTTTTGAAACCTCCGTAATAACATTTTATATTGAGTCGGCGAGTCAAATCGCTAATTTGTCTCTGCTCTCTTTTGATTTCCATCCGTAACTAATCAGTAATCCCCGAGAATGGAGGTATTTCAGGCTATCTTTATTCTCTGCCATATAAGCCTGCATTTTCCTTTGTATTCGGCAATAGTTCTCCGCCTCTTTCCTGTCCATTCCGTGATTCATAAACTCGCGTACGATTTTCTCCTCAGTTTCCGCCGATATGCCGTGCCTCCAGTTCTTTTCCTCCAAAAAGCACTCCACCGCCTTTGCATAATCTTCACATTCAGGATATACAAATGTGACCCGGTCATTCATGCGGACATCAACATGCCTAAGTCCTTCCTCCCGCATCATAAGCGGCAGTCTCATACCGATTGCATAGTCCCTTCCCTGATATTCTTTCTCCTTTATCCACATTTTTCTAAATCCTGTGCGTTGACAAAGCTCTGCATAATCCATTCCGTCTATATACAAGCCATCGCTTTCCAGTTCACGATTCACATCGATTGCCACTACCATTCCGCCGGATTTTGTCTGTGCAATCATTTTCTGCAGAAACTTCTGCGGCTCGTTCACATGGCGCATAGTACACTGGCTGATCGTGACATCGTAATGATTCCGAAAAGAGTGCTTAATAAAATCATCGCAAACGAACTCCGCTTTATATCCTGTCTCTTCTTTTTGAAAAAGATTCTCCGCTTCCTGCAGCAGATGGGCATTAAAGTCAATGCCGGTATAAGTACTGCCCTCCGGAAAAAGCGGCATGAGCATCATCCGCATATAGCCGAATCCACATCCGCAGTCGAGCACATTCACCGGTTTATCAATCTTCCACACTTCTTTCACCAGAAAACCGATGTAATCGTCATTCCACATTGTCTTCCGGCTTGCCTTCAGGTAATCCAGCCTGGAATCCCAGTAGTCCTTCTCCCCGCTTCGGACGGGAATATACTCTTCACCCGTAAGCGGCGACAAACCAAGAAGTTCGTCTACCGACACCTGAAAAAATCTTGCAATATCCGGCAACATCGTGATATCCGGCATACAAACATGATTCTCCCACTTGCTGACCGTCTGCACGGATACACCCAACTCGTCCGCCAGATCTTTCTGACTTAATTGCCTCGTTTTTCTGAGGTCATATATCCTCAAGTTAATAGTTGACACTTGTGTCACCTCTCTTCTCCCCAGTCGTTTCACATTACTCTCACTTTATGATAATCGACTATTCAACCAGGTTTTCTTTATCTGTATTATAAAGCACACAAATATCAAATTCTATCACTTGTCAGGTGATTTCTGTTGCGTGATAAGCACTATTCCCCGCAATACACATAAAACCTATGTTTTGTACTATACTTTATATTTTAGCATTTTATTGATTAAAGCGGAAGTGTGTGGTTCATCTTTTTGAACTTCGTCTTTCAAACAGACACGTATAATTCCTTGCCATCTTGATGTACATCTGCTATAGTATCCGTATCGATAGCAAATCTCATCTATCGAATTTCTATTATTTCTATTCGTATTAGGAATCATGCTTCATTTCACAAATTTCAAGAAAGCATCCCAACGAAAAGAAACAACGCATTAAGCACAATGATAATTGAATAAAGGCTTTACACCTTTTTCATTACAGGGTGCGGTGCCCAGGCATCGCAGAGTACATATAAAATGAGGGCAGGAAATGAATTTCCTACCCTCATCTATCCGTTACATGATTCCCATCGCAGTGAGTGCGAACCATGCGATACCGCATAACGCAAGAACTCCACCGAGTACTTTAATCACGGTCTTGGACGGTGCCTTAGGAACGGCGTCCTTGAACTTATCGTACGGTCCGATCAGCAGCATAAGACCGACCACCGCAAGTAATATGCCATAGATACCGTCTAAAATAAGACTAACCAAATCAAACATTAGTGATCCTCCTTCTTTTGTATTTTATAACGACCTATCCACCTCACATTATTGACTTTATCGTCTTACTATATTTCTCTCAATATAAACAGCACCAATCTCCCATTTTGGGCACGAAATGACTATATAATCACTACTGCCTTAAATTCTTTCTCGTCACAGGCAAGAACCAGATCGCCGTCATATTGCTCCACTACCGATTGTACATTTAAAAGTCCGATCCCATGACCGCTCCCATGCTCTTTCTGAACGATATTATCAAGAATCTCCATTTTATCCCGCACGGGGTTCTTGACAGACAGGATCATCTTATCGTCTTCATACACCAGCTTTAGGAAAATAAGCACGCCCTTCGAACCGGATGCAAGCAGCTTCACACATTCCGAAATCGCATTATCCAGCAGATTCCCCAGCACGATGACGATATCTTCCTCTTTCATTCTAAGTTCATGGAGATCGCCCAGCTTAAAACTCATGGAAATATTCTTCTCTTTTGCGCTGCGGTACTTCTGGTTCAGTATGGCATTGACAACCGGATGATTGGTATTGACCGCGGACATATCCACCGATATGCTCTCTGTCAGTTTTTCCGTAAAGGCCAGGGCGGTCCTGTAATCTTCTCCGTTTATCAGTGTCTGAATTGTCGCCAGCTGATTTTTATAATCGTGCATCTTTTTCTGCTGCTGTTCATATACTTTGTTACCGTCCACATAAGCTGCCAGCCGATTTTTCTGATTCTGGTTTACCAGCATACTGACTCTGAGCGCTTTTTCCTTCTCCAGAATCTCCAACATCAGGTGAAGTACCACAAGGTTGATCCCCACAATGCCTATTGCCCAGATCAGATAGAATATTTGCGCACGTTCGTCATTCGTATAGGAAAGACTCATTGCCAAAATCGCGGTCAGTGATATGAACGGTATAATGCTAAGCTGCATCCACTGCCTGTTTGTCAGCGGATAATCTTCTTCTCTCTGCCGCCGGATTTTACGTATCAACAGCAAAAGTACGATCCACGATGTTTTTGCCAGGAATACTGCCACAACATCCCAATTACTGCTATGGATAACCTTTAACGATTGATAATACATCTGCCCGTCTAAGGCCAAAAAAATCAGATAATCCATGACAAACAACAGACAATAATTCAGTGTGGAAAAGAAAAAGCTCTGCCAAAAGGATATCTGATAAAACAACAGACCCATAAGCACATATATGAAAAGAATTGGAATTATTTTCCACCACCCGATCAATCTTCCGGACAGCACTCCGATCTCCATACACACATACAATATGATAAACCGGTATTTTGGCAGTCTTTCTGACCTTTTTTTTTGCAGAAAAGTATCCCAAAAATATAATATCCCACATGCTTCCATCGCAACCAGAAATAACGAATACAATTGTCCAAGCCACGAACCCATCATACTACCCGACTCCTTTGTAAAGAGTATATTGCTTTTTCACTGCCGCATATCTTGTCTTTGGAACCGAGATTTCTTTGCCTGTGGTCAGAGTCATTATATAGCTGCTGATCTTCCTGATATATCGCATATTGACCAGGAAACTCAAATGTACTCGGACGAACCCAAAGCTTTGCAGTTCGTTCTCTATCTCGTCCAGTTTTTTGTATATGCTGCAGCTGCCCTCTTTCGTATAAAACACGTTTTTATGTTTGGATGTTTCAATGTATATGATGTCACTTACTTTCAGCTTAATATTTCCCTCGACAAAGGGAAACTCTATAGTCTGAGTCTCCTGCTCAATCTCGCCCATCAGCGCATCCATACACTCCGTAATAGTGATAGACAGGTCATCTTTCACCAGAAAACGACTTGCCTTAACTTTATATCCCTCCAGGGCATAATTGATATATGCTGTTACCAGCACGATCCGTACTTCGGGATACAGGCTCTTGATCTGAGCCGCTGCTTCCAGTCCGCTTATCTGCTCCATACTGATATCTATAAAGATAATCCGGCAGTCCCGGAGTACAGCCATATTCTCCAAAAGCGCTTCTCCGCAATCGTACTCTGCAATTTCAAATTCTATACCTTTGTTTTTCTCATAATCCCGAAGCAGGGCAATCAGCATTTCCCTGTCCTTACTACTGTCATCACAAACGGCTATTTTCATACTTTTTCCTCTCCGGCATAATAACGCATTTCAGCATATATATCGGCATTCTTTATATTATCTCCCAATACATACGGCACGAAATTACTATTTTTGTCACGAAACAACCATAAAAAGAGTTGGCTTGGCAGCCAACTCTGCAGAAATTGCGGGAAGCATTACAGCTTCCCGCAAAGATATGCATAGGCATTCATGATCGTATTCTGACGTTTTCCGGTTATAAAATAGAAGTCCATCTGCTCCTCACTCTCGGCATGGATGTAAGTTCCGTAAGCCGGGATGTCACAACTGATCACGGGACTATCCGCCGCCGCAACGATTCCGTAACCCTGATCTGAGAGTATAAAAGGCAGTTCTCCGCTATCTTCTTCATGTGAAATATATCTGGCACTTTTTCTCAGATTCATGCCGGCTGTCTCTGCAGTGCCCATGGCGTATATATTTTCATTTTTCTGCAGATCCAGATATAGCCATGTCTGAAATCTTCCGTCTGCTCCGTTTTCCAACTGTCGGCATTCACGTCCTCGCTCCGTAAGCAGAAGTTTTTTATCCCGCGTCATATACCGGATCGCGCCCGTGGATTTATCCACTTGCAGCCACAATTCGTCCGTCATGAGGTCTACGGTTTGGCCGGATTCTTTATACATCCATCTTTTATCCATGGAATGTACAGCGACCTTATCGTGAGTTCCCTCCTTTATCTGAACACCTTTGGCAAAGGTCACCCGAACGATAGCACTGCCGACAGGGCTCAACCGCAAAACACCGTACCTGCTGTGCAGATAGAGTCCGTCCTGCTGTTTCGTCACCCATCGTACAGCCAGATCAATCTTGGCGTGTCCGGGCGGACGGAGTCTTTCGGTGACGGGCATATCGCCAAAGTCGTGATTATTTATGACATTGTTGTCATTATATGTTTCCTCTGCATTTATGGATTCTTCCGGTTCTTTTTGCGCGACTTTAGGGCTATCATTTTCGTGCTTGCTCATGGAAGTTTCAGCAGTAGTAATTATTGTTCTTGTCGGCTCACTTGCAATCGTGGGTTTTACATTCTTATTTGATGGCTTACAGACATCAGGTGTTTTCTTCTCTTCCTGTATATGGGCATCCGGCATATCCATTTCCGACTTCCCGCTGACAGCAGACATTTCCTTTACCGCCTGCTCATGTAATGCTGCATCTTTCCTCTCCCGAGATTCCTCTGACTTGATCGGGTCGGCAATCAGCCCCGTAAGATTACCGGTATGAAGCACGCACAGCTCATGAAGTGCACGAGTGGCTGCTACATAGAGCAGTTTTGCATGACCGTCGTCCACGGGATAGTCCTCACGGGAAGGATTCATGATAAGCACTGCGTCAAATTCCAGTCCTTTGGTGTATTCCACCGGAAGTACCATGATGCCGCTTCCGAACTCTGCTTTTTCCAGGTCACTCTCTATCAAATCCACATATTTAGACAGTTCCTTGGCAGTCTCAATAGCAGATACTTGGTCACGGCAGACTACGGCAATTGTCTCCGCGGTGACTCCGGTATTCAGTTCGTCTGCCCGCTTCCCGTCATGTCCGGAATCTGCATTCTCACCCAACCAACTCTTACAGATCTCGGCAGCTGTGCGGATCATATTCTGTCTGTCCGCTGCCTGCCGCACCTGCACCGGATTGCCGTGTCTGATGATCGGCTCCACGGGATAGACTGAGAACTGCCCGTGATGCAGTATGTTGGTGGCAAATTCGGATATCTCCACCGTATTGCGGTAGCTCTTCTTCAGGATACCGAAACTGTCCATAGAATCCGTCAGCAGCAGCTCTTTCAACTCTTCCCAGTCATTTAAACCGTATCCGAAATGAATGTTCTGGGATACATCGCCCATGACGGTATAGGTACATCGGTAGATACAGAACTTCAGGACGAGATATGCCATCATGCCGAAGTCCTGTGCCTCATCTATAACAATATGTGTCGCTTCGGTGATCACCTCGGTCTCTTTCACTCTTTTATACAGATAGGCGAGTGCCGCCAGATCATAGACATCGAACTCCGTGTCGGGAATATCGAAATACCCTTTTCCGCGCTGTCTTAGCAAAAAATCGTGATACAGTTCGTAAATCGATTGTTTCCACACCTTCCCTCCAAAGTACCCGCGGTATGCTTTGTAAATCGCTTTTCTCTCAGCCTCCGTATACTTGATACCTTTGCCGAGGAATTCTTCTTTAATTTTATTCCGCAGACGGGTGTTCAGCATGTTGATTTTGCTTTGGATGGAGACGGTGGGATTTTGTCGGATATACCGTTCTATCGCATCACCCTCCAGCAGGCAGACGAGAGTTCGCGGGTTGTCCGGCTGCCCTTCCGTCTCATCGAACACGCCGATCTTTCCGTCCTTAATTCCCTCCACAAACTGCCTAGGATTCAGATACACGGATTCATTCGGAATCGTATCGTACTCCAGCTTTTGGCAGTACTTCTCCAAGTCCTGAAACCATATGGCACTGCCCTTGATGCTCTCACCATTTCGAGATTTACCGCTTCCGTTATGCCCGTCATTTTGCTCCGCTTTTTGAGGCACTCCTCTTTTATCCACGCTTTTGATACTGTATTTCTTATCGTCCCAATCCTCATACAGCAGCCTGACGAAAAGCTGCTCCATCGTCATCTGCCGTATGCCGTACACATCCAGGTCAGGAAGTACGCCCGTAATGTAATTGAGCAGGATCCGGTTACTTCCCACAATATAGAAGTCGTCCGGTTTAAAACGCTCTTCATAGTTGTAGAGGATGTAGGAAATGCGGTGCATTGCCACGGTAGTTTTACCGGATCCGGCAACTCCCTGCACAATGATGTTATGATAAGGAGATTTTCGTATAATCTCGTTCTGCTCCTTCTGGATTGTGGCGACAATCTCACTCAAAACCGCCTGCTTGTTCTTGGCAAGGTATTTGGTGAGCAAATCATCATTGGCAATCACTTCGCTGTCGAAATAATCCAGCAGTTTGCCGTCTTCAATCTCATAGGTTCGTTTGTGTTCCAGGTCAATCGTTATCTGTGTATCGTTCGGTGCCTCATAACTGCATATGCCCAGACCGTTCTCATAGTAGGCATTTGCCACCGGAGCCCGCCAATCCACCACCATCCAGTGAGTCGAGTCTCTGGAGATTCCACCCTTGCCGATATAGATGGACTCTTCCTTATCCAGCGACTCGTCATGGTAGATGATTCTGCCAAAGTATGGCTTTTTCAAGGCTTTTTCGTTCCGCGTGAGTGCACGCTTCATGTGTTCGTGCAGGGTTATGGTATTGTTTAGGATGGTGTATACTTCTACGTCATTGTCATGATAATGCGCAAGCATCTCATCAATATCGCCCTGCATACGATTGACTTCCCGCCCGTAGTTCGTCAGATTATCTTTTACAACTGTAAGCGTCTGCTCAAGATGCTGCTCCTCCGCCTGTCTCGACAAATCCCAATTCCTCTCTTGATGTTGTGCACTCATTCATGACCTCCTCACTACTCAGCCCGGAAGAATGCATACTTCTCGCATTCTTTCAAACATGGTTTAGTTATATTTTAGAGAAAAAAAGAAAAATTACTAGACTTTTATTTTTGATTATGATAAACTACATAATGAAGTGTAGATAAAAATAAAGCGTTTGTTTTCGATCGAAAACAAACGCTTTTTCGATTGTGTGTTATTTGCATTAACAGTGATTTACTCCTCCCATCTGACGACATCCCCATTTTTCACTTCTTTTGTGGAATAAGTTACGATGACGCTGTCACTGTCCAGTGCACCTTCAACCGCCACCCAATAATCGTTTTCGTCCAGTATTCTCACGTCGATCTGCTCCGCGTAATATTCCTTACCGAGAATTCCGTCACGTTCCTTGACCACATACACATAACTCCTGGTATTCTCCTTGTGTACAGCCGTGGGTGTAACGCAGCAAAAATGTTTTTCCCCTTTCTCAGACCGGCTCATTCTTCCCGACAATCCGGGCATTCCCGTTCCCTCCGGAAGATTGATATAAACTTCATAAGTGCCGGGCATCGTGTCACTCTCCGATAGGTAATCTATTGTTACATTCCTGTCTTTGCTGCTTCCATCCAGCTTCAAAGACACCTCGTCGTTCAGACCTATATATTTTTTCTGTTCCTGTGATATGACCGCTTTGAACTGACATGGCACTTCATCATCTGCAAGCAGCATAACTGCCGAATCAGATGTCCTGCCACCTGTACCGATATAAATATCCGTAACCAGCCCGCTTTGCCGCGCCCGAATCTCTCCCCCGGCATCCTTTATTTCCTGATAACGAGACAGGTCTTCCTGTAAATCCTCCAGTTCCAGACGACTGACTTCCAGCAGGGAATCTTCACTGTCCGGTGCGGTGATATCTTCTATCCTTCTGCCCGCTTCTTTGACTGCATTATCCCGCTGCCCTTTCGCATCAGCCTCGGCGTAGGCGGCCTGCTGTAAAGCTTCCAGCAGTCCCTCGTCCGTCTCGCCATCGCCCGATCCCGATAACCTATCCTCTATTTTACTGACCTCATTGGTTGCTCTTCCCACCAGTGTGTCCTGGCTCCTTGCAATCATGTCATAATCTTCTCTGGCGCGTTGTTCTTCCAGTTCCTTTTTCTGTCTCGCCAATTCCTCATTGTACACAAGTGTATTGATTTGAACCTGCAGCTTGGTGATTACCGCCTGTTTCTCCTCCATGATCTCGTTAAGGTCCTCCATATCCACCGTAAAAACTGCATCGCCCTCCTCCACTCTGTCGCCAACCTGCACCATTATCTTATTGACCCGCAGACCACTCAGCGCCGTGACCGGATTCTTATCCCCCGCAACAACGATTCCGTCTACCTCAACGATATGCTCCACATATTTCTGCTCAATTGATTCCGTTGAGACAATCGGCAGGCGCGAGGCGTAGATGCTCTTGGATATCACCGTGCAGAGCCACATAATCCCCAGAAACATGCAGAATGCCGTGACAATTCTCTTTTTCATTTTTTCTATCAATTTCTTATCCTCCGCTCATTCTTATCGCAGCTTTGACGCTACTCTTTGATCCCCGAAAAAATAATGCCCTGCTCTAAATAATCCTGCCCCCATACAAAGACAAACACCGCAGGAATCAGCGTGATGATCGATGCCGCAAAGGCATATCCTGTCTGTGCCCATGTGATTTCAGGCAAGTACAGCGACAGCGGCCACAGCGATTTGTCTTCAAGATATGCCATGGGCTGCTCCATCATATTCCAATATTCCAAAAATCCCAGCACGAACGCCGACAACAGACCGCTCTTGCCCAGAGGCAGTCCGATCTTGCAGAATATCTTCCACTCGCTTGCCCCGTCAATCCGTGCAGCCTCGAACAACTGCCCGGGAATGCTACGAAATCCACCGTATGTAATAAAAATGGGTAGGGTAGAAAAGATTGCCGGCAAGATTACCGCCCACTGCGTATCAAGCATTTGCAACCTGTTCAGTACCAAATAACCGGACAACATGGTGACCTGAAAAGGCAAAAGCATCAACACGATATAGAGCGCAAACAGCGCCCTGCTGCCTTTGATCTGATATACCGCAAACGCCCATGCCGCGGGAACACCTATCACAATCTGTCCCGCCAGAATACATCCCACCATCTTAACAGAATTCCAAAACAGTACAAAGAACTGCGGTGTCATAAAAAGCAATTTGCCGTAGTTCTCAAATGTCGGATAGTCAGGTATGATCTTCCAACTGATATATTTCACCCCATCTGTGAACACCGAGGCAAGATGCTGCCTCAGTTCCCCGTTGCTCATCACAGATCCCGTCACCAGCATCAGAATCGGCAGACAGACGAGAATTGTCGGAAGCGATATGAGAATAATAATAATTCCTCTTTTGATCTTTTTCATCCAAACATTTATATTATGTAAACCCATCAATTTCCTCTCTTCACATGTTCTGCCTATCCCACAGAATCTGCAACAGCATAATAACAATGAACAGAAATCCGCCCACGCAGACCGTCGCAGCCGCCATCTTATCAAAATCCAGATTGACGAACCAGTTGTTGAACAGATGCTGCAGCAAATATATATTCTGTTCCGGGTAGGCACCCGCCACCAAATATGCTTCTCGGTATATCTTAAAAGAGTTCAGAAAAGAAAGGACCACAATCGTATATAGACTTCCCTTAAGATTCGGTAGTACAACCTTGAAAAAACATTGGCCCTCAGAAGCACCGTCCACTCTTGCCGCCTCCGACAGCTCGCCCGGAACTCCTAAGAGTCCCGCCAGCCACAGAACAATCGTATATCCGGCATTTTTCCAAATATAACTGAATACCAGGACCCATAAAGCGGCGCTGCTCCCCAGATAGTCCTTGTGTATTTCTCCCCACAGTCCGGTCCACTCCCCGATTCGTGACAGGAGAAGGTTTAAGAATCCTTGTCTGTAAAATGCCGTCTTCCACACGATAACAATCGTTGCCGTAGGCATTGCAAGCGGAAACAAATACAGTGATTTGATCGTTCCTCCGCTCTTCATTCTGCTGACCGGAAGAGCAATCAAGAGACCGATGACGACCAAGAGCGGTATACAGACAATTGTAAAGCGAAAAGTATTCTTCACTGCCAGTTGAAACGCCATATTGCCGAAAATAGTCTTGTAATTCTGAAAACCGACAAACCGGTTTGTCACTACCGTCTTGAAAGAGCGCCCGATTACATCCAGGAAAGGAACCAGAACAAACACCAGCACACCGAGCAGACTGGGCGCCAGAAACAGAAAGAATGCCCGCGTATCTTTATGCCATTTTGCGCCAAACCTGCGTATTTTCATCGAGTTTCCTCCTCCGATCGACAATTCCATACGATTACCATTTAGTCCTTTTTCTGATAAAATTATCTTACCAAGGCTTTCTCTAAATAATCTCTAAAATACTTTAAAATTTACCTAAGAATTAACTGTATGGCTTACCGCATCATTGCTTACAATACAAAAGGACATCTTCCGAAACTGTCTTCGGGAAAATGTCCTTAAAAAGTTATCGTATATATTAAAATGTGTTCCTGAAATATGCACCGGAAGCTTATTCGTGTCTCAAAGCTTCGATCGGGCTTAGCTTCGCTGCCTTTCTTGCGGGGTAAATACCGAAGAAAATACCCACAGCCGAAGAGAATACTGCCGCAAACAGAACCGTCGTCACTTTCACCTGCGCCGGAAATCCCAACATACTGCAGATGGCTATTGCACCCAGCCCTCCGATGGCAATTCCGATCAATCCGCCAATCAGCGTGATGATTCCGGCTTCTGCCAAAAACTGCAGTAATATAGAGTTGGTTCTTGCACCCAGAGACTTACGGATACCGATTTCCCTTGTGCGCTCCGTCACGGAGACAAGCATGATATTCATGACACCGATACCGCCTACCAGAAGGGATATGGCGGCAACAAAGGAAATGAATACTGTAACAACGCTCAAAATACTGTCGTACTGTGCCTGATAATCCGCGAAGCTCTCCATCAGAATCTTATTTTCTCCGCGCACATTGTACTTTCCCTCCATCAGTCTGATAGAGTCCGCCGCCACCTGCGCAGAGTTTTCTGCCTTCTGTGCCACAATGTAGAACTGTGAGAAGTCTTCCACCCAGAATCCGTAGCATGAGCCCAATGTGGAAATGGGCATTTCAACCTGTAGGTAACCGCTTCCGTTCAGCATAGAAATCAACGTAGAGCTGTTGTCCTGCCTGATGCCCACAATCGTCATATTCTGCGTCACATTGTAAATGGTCACCTCGAAATCCATGCCGACCACATCTGTCGTGCCGAAAAGCATTCGGGCGCTGTTTTCATCGATCACGCACACTTTATTGCCCGCGAGGTAATCACTCTCCGTAAAGTATCTGCCCCTCACCATGGGCTCCGACGCCACACAATACTGCAATGCATCATTACCTGCGGACACGATTGCATCAAAGTAACCTTTGCGTCCTTCAGCGCCTGCCCACATGGAGTAGTATGGTGTAGCACCCTTGACATTCTCCACTTTCTCCTCGATCAGTTCAAAATCCTCATCCGTAAAAGACACATCGTTGCCTTCCACGGAATCGTTGGTATACAGAACAATCTGTCCGCCTGCCATGCTGTCCAACTCACTGTTGATTTCGCTTCTCATACCGTTACCGATGGAAATAATCAGGATGACAGAGGAAATACCGATGATAATGCCCAGCATCGTAAGAATAGATCTTCCCTTGTTGTTCTTGATATTCATCAGGGCAATTTTAATATATTCCCATATTTGCGCCATTGCATCAACCTGTACCTTTCTCACTATTCCCCGGGAACAGCCGTCACCGCCATGCCTTCTTCCAGATTAAGTCCCGTTGTCACAATGACCGCTTCACCTTCGTTTAGCCCGTCCAGAACTTCACTGTAGCTGTCGGATGAGATTCCTGTTGTGATTCGCTTCTTAGCGACCAAACCGTCTTCTACTACAAAGACAAAATCTCCTTCCTTATCCGAGTTGATGAGTTCGACGGGAATTGCCACGACTCCCGCCACACTTGCCATATGGATCTCCACTCTTGCCTCAATGCCCAGATAGATTCCCTCATCCGGATTGTCAATCTCAATCTCTGCACCGATCACCGCCGCACCGCTGGCATTGGTAGTCGCCATCCCGTTGACCTTCGTCACCTTACCATCATACTTTTTACCGGCAACGTCGATCGATGCCGTCTGTCCCACCGCAATCTTCTCCAGGTCGTACTTGGATACGGAAATCTCAACTTTCACTTTATCCGTACTCTCCACCGTAACCAGTTTCTCTCCCTGCTGCGGTATTGATCCTTCCACGGCTTCCACCTCTGTCACGACGCCGTTAAAGTCGGCAAGTATACCGTCCTTGACTTCCTCCATGGAAGCCAGAGCGTCCTCACTGCCGATCCGCTCCATCTGCGCATTCGCCTCCAACTGGCTCTTACCTCCGCGATCCAGCGAACCGCTCTCGGAGCTGCTCTTCTGCGCCTTCATCTCAGAGCGGTACTCCTTATAACCGGCAATCATCTCCTCATAGAGTTCCACCTCTTTCTGCCATGCCTGAATATCCTTGTTATTCTGCTGTTCATAACTGTTGTACTGTATAAGCTTCTGCAGATTCAGATATTCCTCGGAATCCGGTCTGTCCGACCAGTCCAGAAGAGATATCTGTAAAAGAGTTCCCTCATGCGCCAGGGCCGACTTTTTATCATTAATCTTCTGCTGTAATTCTTTCACATAATTCTCGCTGTCTGTTATCTGTTGATCGAGCACCGCCAGATTGACATTGGCCTCGCCCAATTCCGCCACATACTTATTATCCTTATATACAGAGCTCTCATAACCGCCCTCACTTGCCTGCAGCTTCAACTCTTCCATCTGTCTGGCACTTTCCAGCGCATCGGCATCATATGTAATGAGCGGCTGTCCCTTTTGCACACTGTCTCCCGCCGCCACATTCACGGCGCCGATCTCCACCGACAGCGGAGCAAAATACGTCTTCGTTTCCTCACTCCTGACCATACCGCTGGTGTTCATTGTCTGCTCGATATCCTGCAGCGTCACTGTCGTGGTCTGAACGACCAAACCCGCATTCTTTGCCGCTATGGAATTGCTTATCATGAAAACTACTATCACCAGCGCCACACCACCGACAATACATCGTCGTATAATCTTCTTCTTTTTCTTCTTATCCATAGGAGTTTTTGGTGCCTTCTCTTTTATTGCCGTGTTTGTTGTCTCTTCTGCTCCCATCTTGCTTAACCCTTCCTTTCCAAACATATCTATACCGCCTCCTGCTCATCATTCATATAATCTTCCACAACCTTTCCATCCATGATCCTGATGACCCGTTTCGCCTGCGCCGCGATCTCATTGTCATGCGTGATCAGGATGACTGTCCTGCCCTCCTCATGAAGATTCTTGAGAATCTCCATGATTTCCTTTGTGGCAGCAGAATCCAGATTGCCGGTAGGCTCATCTGCGAGGATGATCGGCGGCGCCTGCGCTATGGCTCTGGCAATAGCTACCCTCTGCTGCTGGCCGCCGGACATTTCCGACGGTTTGTGGTCCTTACGGTTGGCCAGTCCCACCTTATCCAGTGCCTGGCCGGACAATCGTATCCGTTCCCTCTTGGATACGCCCCGATAAATCAGCGGCAGTTCCACATTCTCCAATGCCGTCAGGCTTGGTATCAGATTAAATCCTTGAAAGACAAATCCGATTTCCTGATTGCGGATATCCGACAGTTCATCGTCTGTCATACCCGCCACATCATTGCCATGCAGATAATAATTTCCGCTGGTAGGCACATCCAGACATCCGAGCATATTCATCAGCGTCGATTTACCCGATCCGGAATGCCCTATAATCGCCACAAACTCCCTCTCTTTAATCGTCAGACTCACATGGTCCAACGCTTTGACCTCATTTTCACCGGGATTATAAATCTTGCAGATATCCCGAATTTCAACCAGTGCACCCATACTCCCTTTACCTTTATTACCTTTCTCTTATCTTTCACATGCCTGTGCAATCATTGCAATTATAGTATTCACATGATATATAACGAACCACCGTGGTGTTTGTCTTCAAATAAAATAGCAATCCATTCTTAAAATCATATTGGAGAAACCTTAACATTGTCTTAATTCTACTTGGGAACTATAATAAAGAACCGCCGCGAGCACCGAAAAGATTATATGCTGCGGCGGCTTCCGCCATGATATTATTAGAAAATGCCAAAAAAAGATATACTACTTTTGCTGTTTATAGGAGTATTTTATTTGATACTTACCTCATTCTCGTTATTCCGATTCAGTAATTCCAGTTTCATCATGTTCCACCTCTGTGAATCACAATCTTTATATTGGCTTTCCATATTCATAAATTGCATCACTCGGAATATCGATATAGTCGTTCCAGAAGACACAAGTTCTGCTCTCGTCCAACTGCGCTTGTTCAAACAAACCATAGATATTCTTTAGATCATCATACCCCTCCCTTTATGGTATCAATATCGCTGTTCACATCATATAGGCACTGTGTACCATCATCAAATACAACCTTTAAAATATATCCTTGCATTGGTTTTATGCTTTTAATTCTTGGTATCATTGGCAGTTCCTTCAATAAAGTAGAATGTACATGTCTGTAGCTATATTATGTAAAACGCACCTGCATATGCAAGTGCGTTTTCATAAAATTTTTTAACTATTTATCATTCAGACTCGCAAGCCCGCGCATTCTGCGCTTATTACATGGTGTGCGTATTGTCCGCCACATGTCGCCCGACAGGAAGTTGCGCACTTTTCAAGATCGGACTTAAGGGTTTGTAGATCAGCAGCGTGACCGCGGATGCAGCAACACTCTTGATAATATTGATGGGTGCTACCGCATAGCAAACAAACGTCGGGACACTGTTAATATTCCCGTTTATTTTTGTTCCCATATCCAAAATGACATCCATAGGCATTCCGAACAGCGCAGAGAAAGCGGGCAGCAGGTATATCCCGTTGAATGCTGTACCGAACACTGTCATGAAAACGGAACCTGCCACACAGGATATAATTGCCATTTTCTTGGTCTTTTTGAACATATAGATGATGGACGCCGGCAGAATCAGACTGCATCCGATCACAAAGTTCGCCAGATCGCCGACAAAAGCGGTACTCGTACCCTTGATAATCAGCTTTAACAAAATCTTGCAGAACTCAATCATCACTCCCGCCACAGGTCCGAAAGCGAACGCCCCAACCAATGCGGGAATCTCGCTAAAGTCCAATTTGTAGAAACCGGGCGCCAGAAATGGAATCGGGAAATCAAATATATGCAAGATCACCGCTATTGCGGAAAAAAGTCCGATCATCGCAATCTTTCTGGTGCTTAAAATGCGTTCCGTAATGCCGTCACGCATACGCACATACTTCTCCGCAGCATAAGCAGCCACAAACAGGCCCCCTGCAACTAATATGCAGACCAGCACGAACATCAAGTTGTCCATAATACTTTGTAATAATCCGTTACCCATAATTTTTCCTCCATTCCGAAGCATCACAAGCGGTAACTAAAATGTGACACTTCTGTCATAATGTGTCGGAAAAAGTTCTTACATAAAAAACCCCGGGACATGCGTCTCGAGGTATTCATTCAAAGGAAACAGTCCGGACTGCGGTTCACACCACAGATCCAATACTGCTGTTTCTTCTCTCATCCAGACTATACTGTCGGTTTTGGAATTTCACCAAATCAGCCGCAGTGGCAGCGAATCAACGCTTTGCCGCAGCGGGTCGCGGACTGTACCGCCGGTAGGGAATTGCACCCGACCCCGAAGAACTTTTTCTGTCATTTAATTGTTATGTGGTACTCCACACAGAGAAGTATACAACAGATTACGCCATTGTGCAAGCACCCAATATCTTTTATACTGCATGCCTGCAATGTTATGCTTTCATGGACTCTGCAGCCTGAGAAATCTTCTGGACGATTTCCTCTATCTCCGCATTCACCTTTGCACTCTGCTCGGAGAGATTTCTTACCTCTTTGGCAACCACGGCAAAACCCGCACCTTTCTCACCCGCCCTGGCAGCCTCGATACTCGCGTTCAGTGCAAGAATATTCTGTCTGTTCTGGAGAGATCTCAACTCGGCAGTCTTCTGCGTGATTTTCTCCACCATCTCATGAGTAGTGTCCACACCCTCAGAGAGTTCTTCCAGAATCGTACTGTTCTTGTTCCTCGCATACTCCGCATTGATGAAGTTGTTCAGCACATCTCCCAAAAGATTTGCGGAGGCGTTGATCGCCGCTTCGGAACGGACATTTACCTTGTGCAGCGCTTTGATATACTCGTCCTCATTCACGCCGATCTCCCTTGCGACCTGCCGGAACTTTTCCTCGTCGGGATTATCCGGGAGAACCTGTCCTCCGATAACGGAACCTAATGTCTGACCGTCAACAATCAGGGGAATACCGAAATCCACCAAGCCCGCATGGCAATGGTATACACCCTGGCCCTCCCTGTCGTTCTTCTCGCATCTTGCACAGCCTTCCTTACTGCCTCTGGTCAGCTTAATGCAAAAATCCGTAAAATTATAGCACTCGGAGATATACTTTCCGTCAGCACCCACAGCTACGGTCGCAAGACCGGTGGCAGTAGCCCAGTTAGACATAATCTTCTCGAATTCTTCCATATTAGTAAAGTCTTTTATTTCCATAGTTGATATCTCCTTTGTTTTTGCTCCATACTCATTTGATTATACTATGATTTCTCTGCGTTTTGCAATATGGTTTGTGTCGCAATCCCTTACATATTCACCGCTATTGACGCACCATATCGGGACTGTCCTGCTTGATTTTCATGGTCAGTCCGATCCGCTTCTTCGCCAGATCTACGCTGAGCACTTGCACATCCACCACATCGCCCACACTGACTGCCTCAAGCGGATGCTTAATATATTTATTGGTAATCTGCGAGATATGTACCAGCCCGTCCTGATGTACCCCGATGTCCACGAACACACCGAAATCTATGACATTGCGTACCGTTCCCTTCAAAATCATGCCCGGCTTTAAGTCTTTCATATCCAGCACATCGCTTCTTAAAATCGGTGCGGGCATGTCATCACGGGGGTCTCTCGCCGGTTTCTCCAACTCTTTTAATATATCTGTCAGGGTAATCTCACCGATGCCGAGCTCTTCAGCCAGCTTTTTCTTGTCCTTGATCTTCTTCTCCAGACTGCTGACCGTCATCTCTGGCTTATTGCTGCTATCAACCGCACCCTTTCCAGATGTGACACTTGTGTCAACATCACCCTCAAGCGTCATGCTCTCCATCGCTGCCGCCAGGGCCTTGCCCATCGCGGTATTGGTATTTCGGATAACCAGTTTCTGCTGCGGTTTCTTCTTCTCCTTGACGGGCTTTTCTTTCTTTCCTGCCGCTTTCTGCGCCGCAGCTTTCTTCTGAGCCTCCTTGACATCTTCCATCGTCAGTCCCATCTTATCAAGCAGTTTCCCGGCCGCCTCATAGGATTCGGGGTGCACACTGGTAGCATCAAGCGGATTGTCCCCGTCGGTGATGCGCATGAATCCGGCACACTGCTCGTAAGCCTTGGGACCCAGTTTTGCCACCTTGAGAAGCTGCGTTCTGTTGGTAAATCTTCCGTTCGCCTCACGGTAATCCACGATATTTCTGGCAATCACCTTAGTCACGCCGGAGACATACTCAAGGAGTGATGCTGACGCAGTGTTTAAATCCACTCCCACCTTGTTCACGCTGTCCTCCACAACGCCGTTTAGTGCTTCGCTGAGCTTCTTCTGATTCATATCATGCTGGTACTGTCCCACACCGATGGATTTCGGATCGATCTTCACAAGCTCCGCAAGCGGGTCCTGCAGTCTTCTGGCGATGGACGCCGCACTTCGCTGTCCCACGTCAAAATTCGGAAATTCCTCCGTGGCAAGTTTGCTGGCAGAATATACCGAAGCGCCCGCCTCATTGACGATGACATATTGAACCGGTGTGTCCAGCTCCTTCAACAATTCCACAATCACCTGCTCCGACTCTCTGGATGCCGTACCGTTGCCCACGGATATCAGGGATACATTGTACTTTTTAATCAGCTTCTTCAATTCCGCCTTTGCTTCTGCCACTTTATTTTGGGGCGCCGTAGGATAGATCACTTTCGTGTCAAGCACCTTGCCCGTCTCGTCAACCACCGCAAGCTTACACCCGGTACGGAACGCAGGGTCCCAGCCCAGAACTACTTTGCCCGCGATGGGCGGCTGCAAAAGAAGCTGCTCAAGATTCTTGCCGAATACGGAGATTGCACCGTCCTCCGCCTTTTCCGTCAGGTCATTACGAATCTCTCTCTCGATGGCGGGCGCAATCAACCTGTCATAACTGTCCCTGATTACCTCCTCAAGAATAGGGGATGTGACACTATTGTCATTTATAATCACCTTAGTTCTCAAAAACTGTAAAATGCGCTCCACCGGCGCTTCCACTCTGACAACAAGAAATTTTTCATTCTCACCGCGGTTGATCGCAAGCGTCCTGTGCCCGGCAACCTTTTGAATCGGCTCCTCATATTGATAGTACATCTCATAGACGCTCTCCGCCTTCTCATCCTTGGCAGAGCTCACCAGCTTGCCCTCTTGTGTTGTGATATCCCTGATGTAGATGCGATAATCCGCCTCGTCAGAAATCATCTCGGCAATAATATCCTTCGCGCCCTGCAGCGCCTCCTCCTCCGTCTTCACGGATTTCTCCTCAGTTTCGTCCTCGTGAATATATTTCGCCGCCTCGTTCTCAATCGGCTCTGTGGTCTCCTGTGCCAAAATGAACTGTGCCAGACCATCCAGCCCCTTCTCTTTCGCCACGCTCGCCCTCGTCTTTCTCTTCGGACGATATGGGCGGTACAGGTCTTCTACGACCACCATCGTCTCAGCAGAGACGATACGCTCTTTCAGCTCATCGGTCAGCTTGCCCTGCTCCTCGATACTTTTAAGGACCTGCTCCTTCTTCTCCTCCAGATTGCGCAGATAAGTCAGACGCTCGTCCAGATTACGCAGTACCTCATCGTTGAGCGAACCGGTTGCCTCCTTTCTGTACCTGGAGATAAAAGGAATGGTGTTTCCCTCATCTATCAGATTGACGGCAGCTTCCACCTGCCATTTTTCTACTTTCAATTCCTGTGATAACTTTAAAACAATATCCATAATGTCCTCCATAGCAAGAAGTGCTTCGTCAAGCTTTACTCCTCGTTTGTGTTGCCGTCCGGTGCAGTTTACCTTTCACACAATACTAAGTATAACAGATTTTCTCGTCCGCGTTCAAGATTTATGTGGTTTTTCAGAGAAAAGTGTGGTATACTTAGCGCAAGAGAAGTGCTGAAAGCGCGTGCTTGCGAGTTTTATAGTACGAGTACTAGAAAGGTTGATGAATATGATCGGCGGAATCGATAATTCATATAACAATTATGCATCCAATTTTAATACAGGTTCCTACGCAGGCGCCTACAACGCGGCCGGCAGTGCGGCCATGGGTGCCGAGCAGCCTGAGGAGCGCGTGATCATCCGCAATCCGGGTGAATCTACAGAGAAGCAGGCGGGAAGAAAGTCCTCCCCTGCGGAGTGTGAGACTTGCAAAAACCGCAAATATCAGGACGGTTCCGACGAGGATGTGTCCTTTAAGTCTCCTGCCCACATAGATCCCAACGCAGCGGCCTCCCGCGTGAGAAGCCATGAGCAGGAACATGTAAGCAACGCCTATAAGAAAGCTGCACAGAATAACGGCAAGGTTGTATCCTGCAACGTAGCGATACACACGGCAGTCTGTCCGGAATGCGGGCGCACCTATGTGTCAGGTGGTACGACATCTACGCAGATCAGATATTTCAACGAGGAGAATCCTTACCAGAAGAACATGAAATCTTCCGATGCGGTTAACAAGTACCGCGGCAGGAATGTAGATATTGCGTGCTAGGAAAAATCCTCCGATTAACAATTCATGATTTTACCTACTATACTTATAGCAAATAAAAGTCAGGCATAACCGCCTGACTTTTTATCATCTTAGAGATACTTTATCAATTCCTCCCGGACACCATCCATACGACTGTCGGACAAACCAAAGTCCATTTCCTTATAGCTCCATGCTGCTCTGGCAATCTTGTACTTTTCAAATACGCTGTTGATTACTTTAAACCATTTCAACGCATCCTCAGGCGTAGCTCTGTCAATGACTCCGTACTCTCCGCAGTAAAGAGAGGTGCCGTTGTTCTTGGCCGTTTCCATCGCTTCCGCAAAAAGCTTCTCAAAAAACTCCGGTGTGATATCCATGTCATCAAAATCAGTTTTCGTATCCGTCAAGTCTTTCACCCACGGAGCTCCCTGATGCGTAAATTCCATCGGTGAATAGCAGTGGAAATTGTAAATCACCTTATTATCGTAAGGCTTCTCCAAATCATTCACCGCTTCCGGACTGTTATTCCAATAGCTGCCCAACAGAATCAGTGTATCGGGCGCATATGCACGGATTCTCTTAATACATTCACGGGATATTCTGTTCCACGTACCACTAAACTGCTGTTCCGTCACTTCATTCAACAGTTCAAAGGCTACATTTTCCGTATCTTTGCCAAAATGCTTTGCCAATTCTTCCCAGAGTCTGTAAAAGCGCTCCTGATACTTATCGCTGTCGAAGAATCCCGTTTCCTGTTCACCTTCATCGAAAGAAAATCCCGCCGTCTTATGCAGATCGATGATCGCCTTCAGTCCATACTTTCCCGCCAGCTCCAGTGCCTTTGCAACACGTGCAAAACCGCTCTCTTTAAAGCTTCCGTCCTCATTCTCAAGTACGTTGTAATCAATCGGAATCCTCACATGATCCAGTCCCCAGGAAGCAATTTCCTCAAAATCCGGCTCGGTGATAAAATGATTTAACCGTTCCTCACTGTAATCGCACTGTGAAAGCCAACCTCCCAAATTGATACCTCTGTAAAATCCACTGTCTTTTAACATATCAGTGCCGCCTTTCTATAATTGTAGGAAATCCTATCCGGCATTGATCCAGCGCAGATACGCATTGATAAACGGATCGATCGCGCCGTCCATCACCGCATTTACGTTGCCGGATTCCTCCTCGGTCCTGTGATCTTTGACCATAGTGTAAGGCTGCATGACATAGGACCTTATCTGGTTACCCCATCCGATTTCCTTCACATCACCCCGAATATCGGATAATTTCTCGGCATTTTCTTCCTGTTTGAGCATATACAGCTTTGCCTTCAGCATCTGCATCGCTTTGTCTTTGTTCATGTGCTGGCTGCGCTCATTCTGGCAGGTCACCACAATTCCCGTCGGGAAGTGCGTGATACGGATAGCCGAAGATGTCTTATTGATATGCTGTCCGCCGGCACCGCTGCTTCGGTATGTGTCTATGCGGATGTCCTCATCCCTGACCTCCACATCCACATCCTCCTCAATATCCGGCATGACGTCCAACGACACGAAGGACGTCTGTCTTTTGCCCTGCGCATTAAAAGGAGAGATGCGCACAAGCCTGTGCACGCCCTTCTCCGACTTAAGATACCCGTAGGCATTCTCGCCGTTGATCTGGAACGTCACCGATTTGATTCCCGCCTCGTCACCGTCCAGATAATCAATCACTTCAAGCGCAAATCCCTTGCGCTCCGCCCATCTGGTATACATACGGTACAGCATACTGCACCAGTCACAGCTCTCCGTACCTCCCGCGCCTGCATTCAGTTTCAGGATTGCGTTGTTTCTGTCGTACTCGCCCGACAACAGTGTGCTGATACGGATATTTTCGAAGGTTTCTTTAAACTGCTTAAGTTCCTCCTCAATATCCGGTATGATGGCAGGGTCATTATCCTCATAGCCCATCTCGATCAGTGTGAGGATATCGTCATACTGACCGGACAGTTTGTTCATCGTATCCACGACATCTTTCAGGCTCTTGGACTCCCGCATCTTCTGATTGGATTTCTCCGGGTCATCCCAGAAGTCCGGTGCCTGCATTTCCATTTCCAGTTCTTCAATCCGCTTTGACTTGTTATCTAAGTCAAAGTGAATCCCTCACTTCCGCTAAGGGACTTTCGTAGCTTAACAGCTCGGATTTCATGTTATCCAATTCAACCACTTAACGTCACCCACTTTCTATTTTTACTTTTTTCCGTGACACTGCTTATATTTCTTGCCGGAACCGCACGGACACGGATCATTCGGATATACTTTGGCCTCCATACGCTTCACGGGCGCTTTCTGTACGCTGTCGTCCTTGTTGGTACCCGTCACTTTGGCAACCTGCTCTCTCTCAACCTTCTGCTCAATACGCACACGGAAGAGAAGCCGCACGGTCTCTTCTTTGATGTTCTGTGTCATAACATCAAACATCTCGTATCCATTCAGCTTATACTCCACCAGCGGATCTCTCTGCCCGTATGCCTGCAGACCGGCCCCTTGACGAAGCTGATCCATATCGTCGATGTGATCCATCCATTTCCTGTCGATTACCTTCAGGAGAATTACACGCTCGATCTCACGGATGGCCTCGGGCTCCGGGAACTCCGCTTCTTTACTCTCATAAAGTTTAACCGCTTCCTCTTTCAACTGCTGTTTCAAACTGTTCTTCTTAGGCTTCAGCACGCGTTCGGCCTTAAGCGGCTCCAATGGAACCGTAGGTAAGAGAAGTGTGTTTAATTCATTGTAATCCCACTCTTCGAAATCATTATCGTCACCAATACAGGTATCCACACAGTCTTCCGTGATATCCGTGATCATCTTGTAGATCGCATCACGCATACTCTCTCCGTTTAGGACGCGCCTTCTCTCCTCATAGATGATCTCTCTCTGCTCATTCATCACCTGGTCATATTCCAGCAAATTCTTTCTGATACCGAAGTTGTTATTCTCTATCTTCTTCTGCGCCGACTCGATCGCCTTGGTCAGTGCGCCGTGCTCAATCTCCTGTCCCTCCGGAATACCCAGAGCATTAAACATGGCAATCATCCTGTCGGAACCGAAGAGTCTCATCAGATCGTCTTCCAGTGAAATATAGAACTTGGATTCACCCGGGTCACCCTGACGACCGGAACGACCGCGCAGCTGATTGTCTATACGCCTGGACTCATGGCGCTCCGTACCGATGATCATCAGACCGCCGGCGGCTCTCGCCTCATCGTCCAGCTTAATATCCGTACCACGTCCCGCCATGTTGGTGGCAATCGTTACCGCTCCGTGGATACCCGCATCCGCTACGATCTCAGCCTCCATCTCATGGAATTTCGCATTCAGGACCTTGTGCTCGATACCGGCCTTCTTAAGCAGGGCGCTCAGTTCTTCGGAGGCATCAATATTGATCGTGCCGACCAGAACAGGCTGTCCCTTGGCATGGGCTGCCTTCACCGCGTCCACGATTGCCTTAAGCTTCTCTCTCCTAGTCTTATATACCGCATCCTGGCGATCGATACGCGCCACAGGAACATTGGTGGGAACCTCCACAACATCCATACCGTAGATATCGCGGAACTCCTTCTCCTCCGTGAGCGCAGTACCTGTCATACCTGCCTTTTTCTCAAATTTATTAAAGAAATTCTGGAATGTGATGGTCGCAAGCGTCTTGCTTTCTCTCTTGACTTTCACATGCTCCTTCGCCTCGATTGCCTGATGCAGACCGTCGGAGTAACGCCGTCCCGGCATGATACGTCCGGTAAACTCATCGACAATCAGCACCTGATCGTCCTTCACCACATAATCCTGGTCACGGAACATCAGATTGTGCGCTCTGAGCGCTAAGATAATATTGTGCTGAATCTCCAGATTCTCCGGATCGGCCAGATTCTCGATCTGGAAGAAACGCTCCACCTTGGACACGCCCTGAGCGGTCAGATTCACTACTTTATCTTTCTCGTTGACAATGAAGTCACCCGTCTCCTCACGCTCTACGCCCATGATGGCATCCATCTTCGACAGTTCTTCCATATCCTCGCCGCGGGTCAGCTGTCTCGCCAGAATGTCACAGGCTTCATATAACTTGGTAGACTTGCCGCTCTGTCCGGAAATAATGAGCGGTGTACGCGCCTCGTCAATCAGCACGGAGTCCACCTCGTCGATAATGGCATAATGCAGATCCCTGAGCACAAGCTGCTCTTTATAGATCACCATGTTGTCACGCAGATAATCGAAACCGAGCTCATTGTTGGTCACATAAGTGATATCACAGTTATATGCCTCTCTTCTCTCCTCGGACTTCATATCATTCAGGACAACCCCGACTTTGAGTCCCAAGAATTCATGCACCTGCCCCATCCATTCCGCATCACGCTTCGCCAGATAGTCGTTGACGGTGACAACATGTACACCCTTGCCTTCCAGTGCGTTCAGATATGCAGGCAAAAGACATGTCTGTGTCTTACCTTCACCGGTCTTCATCTCGGCAATACGCCCCTGATGCAGAATAATACCGCCAATCAGCTGCACTCTGTAATGCTCCGTATTGAGGATTCTTCTTGCCGCCTCTCTCACTGTAGCATACGCTTCCGGCAAAAGGTCGTCCAAAGTCTCCCCTTCCGTTAGTCTTTTCTTATACTCTTTTGTCTTGTCACGCAGCTGCTCGTCCGACATTTCCATCATAGACGGACGCAGATCTTCTATCCGCTTAACCAACCCCTCAATACGCTTGATTTCTCTCTCACTGTGCGTGCCAAACACTTTCTGTACTAAACCCATGACTTCCTCGTTTCCGCTAAAAATTATAAACTAAAGTATTATCTAGTATACCATCGCTTTCTCTTCACCATTCAACACACGCAATCCGCCCTGAACAAGTGCCAGCAGTTCATCTTCGCCCGGATATACGGTCATAGGTGCAATCCAGCCCGCCTGTTCTTTGAGCCCATCCACCACGAACTTGTCGTAGGCGATACCGCCGGTCACAACAATCTGGTCTACTTTGCCTTTCAGAACACACGCCATGGAACCAATGTCTTTAGCCACCTGTCTGATGAACGCATCGCGAACCTCGCTTGCTTTTGCATCGCCCTCATCCACCATCTTGTCTACGTCACGCATATCATTCGTTCCGCAGTAAGCGTTGAATCCGCCGCCGCCGACAAGCTTCTTATACACTTCTTTCTCCGTATACTGTCCGGAGAAGCACATCTTGATGAGTGCGCCGCCGGGCACTGCACCTGCTCTCTCGGGAGAGAAAGCTCCATCACCGTCCAATGCATTGAACACATCTACGACTTTACCGTTTCTGTGTGCGCCTACGGACACACCGCCGCCCATATGAACCACAATCAGATTCAGGGATGTATAATCCTTACCGTTCTCCTTGGCATAGCGCTTCGCTACCGCCTTCTGGTTCAAAGCGTGGAACACACTCGTTCGCGGAAGCTCAGGCACGCCTGAATAGCGGGAAATCGGTTCTAACTCGTCCACTACGACAGGGTCTACGATGTAAGAGGGCACTCCTACCCCATCGGCAATCTCTCTCGCCAGAATACCGCCCAGATTAGAGGCATGCTGCCCCTGTTTACCAATCTTTAAATCTTCCAGAAGATCGTCGCTCACTTCATAAGTACCGCCCGGGATAGGTTTTAACATACCGCCGCGTCCCACAACCATGTTCAGGGAGTTGATGTCAAAATCCTTTTCCTTCAAAAGATTAATGATAATATCTTTCCGAAAATCCTTCTGGTCCACGATGGACGCATACCGGGAAATCTCCTCCGTGGAATGCCTCAGAGTCTCCTCAAACAGGAGAGTTTCATCCTCAAAAACACCGATTTTCGTCGATGTGGAACCGGGATTAATAATTAAACTTTTTACTGACATAATCGCTTACCTCCTATTTCATTTTCAGTGTATATATCTTTATCCATACCTCTATTTCTGTCTTTATTTCTGTCTTTATCTCTGTCTTGCTTTCATCGTATAAAACTAGTTCATCTTTGACATCGCCTCGGCAACGACAGCACCGAGCGCAATGGAATTTACCTTCGTCTCGAAATCATCGGAACGTGAGGTCAGGATAACCGGAGCTTTTGTACCTGTCAGGATATTGCCGTTCTTTACTTCCGCCGTGTGCACAAGACACTTGTACACCAGATTACCTGCATGAATATCCGGGAAGAGAAGCACATCGGCATCGCCCACGATTTTTCTGTCCTCAGCGCCTTTGTGTTTCGCAGCTTCCGGGTCGATAGCAAGGTCTAAGGAGAGCGGTCCATCCACTACACATCCTGTAATCTTGCCTTCCGCGCACATCTTGGTAAGCTCATCCGCCTCTACCGTGACAGGCATCTTGGGATTGACTACTTCTACCGCTGCCAATGGCGCTACCTTCGGGTTAGGAATACCGCATGCGTGGCAGATTTCCACTGTGTTCTCAATAATATGTACTTTTTCTTCCAGCGTGGGATAGGTCAGGAACGCCACATCCGATAAGAACAGCAGATGATCCACTCCCTTCACCTCAAAAACACACACGTGGGATAAAGTCTTGCCGGTTCTCAAACCCACCTCTTTATCCAGTACGCTCTTTAAGAAAGATTTTGTGTCGATCAGACCTTTCATATACATATCAGCCTTACCGGTATGTACCAACTCCACCGCCTTAAGCGCTGCCGTGTAGTCGTCTTTCTCATCAATAATCTCAAAGCCGTTTATATCAACATTGGCCTCAGCCGCAACTTGCTTGATCTTATCCGCATCACCGACCAGAATCGCCTCTGCGATACTGCGCTCTTTCGCTGCCGCTACAGCCTCCAGTACAGCGCTGTCCTGCGCAACCGCCACAGCAACTTTCTTCACGCTGCACTCAGATACTTTAGATATTAAGTCACCAAAACTCTTACTCATTTTACCGATTCACTCCTTCTGCTTTTATCATCATGATATACGATGCGGGCCAAAAAGACCCCACCGCTAAAATAATAGCACTACTATACATAAAAATCAATTTGTAACTGCGTCTGTTTCCCGCATCCGTTCATTCCGTATAATTTAATGATGGAACAGCCGGATACCCGTAAAGCACATCGTCATACCGTACTTATTACATGTCTCAATCACATTGTCGTCACGCACCGAACCACCCGGCTGCGCCACGTATTTCACGCCGCTTCTGTGTGCGCGCTCGATATTGTCTCCGAAGGGAAAGAACGCATCGGAACCCAGAGCCACATCGCTCATCTGATCCAGCCATGCCCGTTTTTCCTGTGCCGTAAACACTTCCGGTTTTACCTTGAAAATCTTCTGCCATGCGCCCTCGGCAAGCACATCCATGTAGTCCTCACCGATATACAGATCGATAGAATTATCTCTGTCTGCGCGTCCGATGCCATCTACAAACTGCAAACCAAGCACTTTGGGTGACTGCCGTAAAAACCAGTTGTCGGCTTTTGAACCCGCAAGTCTTGTACAGTGGATACGGGACTGCTGCCCTGCGCCGATACCTATCGCCTGACCGCCCTTCACATAGCAGACGGAATTGGACTGTGTGTATTTCAGGGTAATCATGGCAATCGCCAGATCGATCTTTGCCTGCTCAGGCAGATCTTTACACTCTGTTACGATATTATCAAAAAATGCATCATCAATCTTCAATTCGTTCCTGCCCTGCTCGAAACTGATACCGTATACCTGCTTGACCTCAATCGGAGCCGGAACATAGTTCTCATCAATTTCAATGACATTATAGCCGCCCTTTTTCTTCGCCTTCAGGATCTCCAAGGCTTCCGGCTCATATCCCGGCGCAATCACACCGTCGGACACTTCTCTCTTGATGATCTTGGCTGTCGCCACGTCACAGACATCGGACAATGAGATAAAATCTCCAAAGGAACTCATTCTGTCGGCACCTCTCGCTCTCGCATAGGCATTGGCAAGGGGCGTGAACTCCATGTCCAGATCGTCCACCCAGTAAATCTTCTTCTCCACATCGGATAGCGGCAATCCTACCGCCGCCCCTGCGGGCGAAACATGTTTAAAAGAAGTTGCCGCCGGAAGTCCGGTAGCAATCTTTAATTCTTTCACCAACTGCCAACCGTTAAAAGCATCCAAAAAATTGATATATCCCGGCTTACCGTTCAGCACCTTGATCGGGAGCTCACTGCCGTCCGCCATGTAGATGCGGGACGGCTTCTGATTGGGGTTGCAGCCGTACTTCAGTTCTAATTCGTTCATAGGGTCCTCCTGAAAGATATCTACTATAATTTCTTGTTGACAATACGCTAAATCGAACAGAGGTCAAATTCTAAAGGAGCCCCTTGAAAAGCATCGGCACTTAACGAGGTTCTGTCGAGTTTTAGTACCGCTATGCTTTGAACGGAGCGAAAGCGCGGCGACGTAGAAATTGACTTTTGTTCGATCACATTACTTATTCTTATTAACTATCCTCGTTTCATACTTGCCGGTCTCAATCTCAATATAGCGCACGAACAGCGATACCTTATTCTCCTCATTCAGATTCTGCCATAACATCTCCGTGAAGCTGTCGATATCGTCTTCCACACCGACTAAGGTCGGCTCGCCCTCGAAGCTGGGCAGCGGATTGCCGTCACCCATGTATGTATGAATAAAGTGTCCTTCGCCGGCCGCGGGATTCTCATATGCAAAAGTATAGCGGCTGCAGGAATCCGGACTGCCGTTGTTGCTCTTTAAGATGGACATGGCGTAATTGTAACCGCCGTTCTCCACATGCAGGATACCCGAAATACGGGGTGTATAGTTTGGCGCATCGGGTTCAAACTTTCTGGTGCGGAGCGACTGTTCAAAAGTCTGCTGCCTGTCCATCAGATCATAGATCGTATCTGTCTGATCGCCGTTAGTCACAATCGTTTTATTGCCCAGGACTCTGACCGGTGCATAGATGACCAAACTGGGATCCTCCAGCTTGGCGGGATCAAACGCCTGCGTGCGTATTCCTTCGCCGTCCTCCACAAAGATACGGTTTCTGCTGTTAACGCTTCTTCCCATAATAAAGTAAGCCGTCACCGCATATTTGCCGTTCGGGGATTTCCCGATTACGATACCTCTGCCGGGATATGAGTTTCCGGCAAGTTCCTGTGCTAAAGATCTTTTTTCCATATTTCTCCTCCTTCCGTACTCGCGTGCCACCTCGAAAATGCTTTGCATTGCTTACACATATTTCTCCTCAAACTCCGATGCTGACATGGGCTTGTCGAAGTAATACCCTTGAATCATTCTGACATTCATCCCCTCCAGCACTTTGTATTGTTCCTGTGTCTCAATACCCTCCACACAGATGGATACACCTATGGCATCCGCCAGATCCGACACCATCTTGATAAAAGATTTCGAGTAACCGTCTTCCGCCAGATCCTTCACAAAACTCTGATCCACCTTGATGACATCAAAAGGCAGTTCTCTGATATGGCTCAGAGAGGAATAACCTGTACCGAAATCGTCGAGAGCGATGCGGATGCCCAAATCTTTAATCTGTGCCAGTATCTTCTTCATGCGCTCCAGATCATTGATTGCCAGACCTTCCGTCACTTCCAAAGTCAGATTGCGGGGATTGATCCCGCTGCGCTTTACAATATCCTCCACCGTTTCCACGATATCCTGCTGCAACAGCTGCACTACGGACAGATTCACATTGACTTTGTATTCCGGGTGTCCGTGATCGTTCCACCTCTTGCATGTCTCACAAGCCTGCTGCAGCACATGGCTTCCGATGGGATTGATAAGTCCCAGATATTCAGCCAAGGGGATAAAGTCGGCCGGCGATATAAAGCCCATCTCCTCGCTGTTCCATCGAATCAGCGCTTCCGCGCCGACACACTTATTATTTTCCTGAATATCTATGATAGGTTGATAATATATCTCAAACTCTCTGTAATCGTCCAGAGCTGCGTCCCGCATATTTTTCTCCATGTCAAGACGCTTACCGGAATCGCTCTTAATATTGCGGCTATAGACGGCCACACGATTTTTGCCGGATTTCTTCGCCTCGTACATGGCGATATCCGCTTTCTTGATCAGTTCCTGTACGCCCTCGCCTTCCGTCGGAAAATGCACGATACCCATACTCATGGTACAGTAGTAATCGGCATCCTTCAAAAACCAGGGTCTGCTGAAAACGGCCTTGATGCCATCCACAATCTGTTCAAGCATTTCGTGCTGGTCAGGTGGTATAATAATGACAAACTCATCGCCGCCCATGCGGTAGCAGGAACTCTGAATTCCCTGCACATTGCGCATCCCTTGGGCGATGGATTTAAGCAGGACATCCCCGTACTGGTGTCCGAGACTGTCATTGATATGTTTAAAATCATCCAGATCCATGTAGAGCACTGCGCCCTCTGTCCCGGTTTTCTTGGCCGTGTCCACGTACTTGGCCAAATCACGTTCACAGCACAGCCTGTTATAAAGACCTGTCAGAAAATCCGTGTATGCCTGACGCTCAATCTTCTTCTGGTACATTTTCTTCTCGGTCACATCCTGGGCGACGCACATACGCACCTCTCTGCCGTCCACCCATATGATATTTTTATAGAAAAAGTCATACCAACTGCCGTTGTCCTCCAAGCAGATTTCCGAGCTGCCTTCCTCGCTGTCCTGTCGTATCCCGCTCCCAAAAATATCGTCAAGTTTGTTTTGTTCCAGCGCATCGCGAAAATCGCTTCTAAGAGTCCTGTTAGCAAACAAAATACTGCCGCTCTGCTTATCTCTTACATAAATGGCACTCCCCACATTGTTGAGCATTTCCTCCAATGCGGCGTAAGAACTCGCCAGAGAGTTTTTCTGAATCCGTTTTGTGATAATACTCTGCATCACTTTCACGGAATCACTTATGAACTTAATCTCTTCTACTTCCCAATTGCGTTCCACGCGGCTCATTTCGAAGCATGCATACATGCCGATATGCTCCCGCAGTACAATCGGAAGCGCCACAAATGCTCGTATGCCCGCCCGTTCCATATCCGCCTCGCTGCCTTCTCTTCCGAGAGGTGAAGATATCACCAAAGGCTTTTCACTATACAAGAAAGAAGGGCGCGGTTGATTCTTCGTCCGGTCAAAGGCAGACACCATACCGTCGTTATGCCACTCCGCGAGCACATCCATATATCCTTCCCGGACGCCGTCCACAGAACACAGATAAGCACTGTCGATCTGCAGGAATTCTCCCATAGCCGTGAGAATACTGACCAGGATTTCCTCTATAGGCGCGTCACTGTCAAGCATCTGTACAATCTGTGTAGTAACGGCGGTTCTGTCGAGCATGCCTTCCATCTCCGCCTTGGAATAGCGGCTCCGAACACTCTCTACCCGGGCGTTATGTGCCAAAAACTTATTGGCGATCAGATGCATACTCGTCACACGAATCAAGTCAAGCGCATGGCTGAACCTTTTCTCCGTTATCTGATAGCGAAAATCGCGGGCAAAACCCTGCCCCTCCTCTGATTCCGCATCGGACAGCACCCCATACACCAGCCAGGTGACAAGTGTCTTTCCCCCTTGCTTTATACACACTGCGGCGATTTTAAGAGCATCGATCTCAGTGTCTTCTATCGCCTGGTCTTCCAGCCTGCTCTCCGATACACTGCGGGCCAGGGAAAGCATTTTTTCCCTGGATATCAACTGACTTAAGACTGCCTTATCGCGCTCATTACCTGACACATGTGTCATATCATGCTCGTTCTTATCCACAGCAAATGCGTAAATTCCCACTGCGGCACAAAATACATCCTGTATGTCCTGCAGTTTATTGCGGTCTAAGACTGTATCATTGAAAGCGTCCATCTGGGTATCTCCTTTGTTTCCGCCCGATTCCTACTCGTCTACACTGTAATTCGGTGCCTCTTTCGTAATATGGATATCATGGGGATGACTCTCCTTGAGGGAGGCTGCGGAAATCTTAACGAATCTGCCGTTCTGCTTCAATTCCTCAATCGATGCTGTGCCGCAGTAGCCCATACCCGAGCGCAGACCGCCCATCAACTGGAATATGGTATCCTCCACGGTGCCCTTGTAGGCAACGCGTCCTTCCACACCCTCGGGCACCAGTTTCTTGGCGTCAGTCTGGAAATACCGGTCTCTGCTGCCGTTCTCCATCGCAGCGATAGAACCCATACCGCGGTATACTTTATACTTTCTTCCCTGATAGAGTTCATAGTCTCCCGGGCTTTCATCACATCCGGCGAACATGCTTCCCATCATGCAGACGCTGCCGCCCGCCGCGATCGCCTTGGTCATATCACCGGAATACTTGATACCGCCGTCGGCAATGATCGGAATATCATATTCTTTTGCTACGGAATAGGCATCCATGATGGCACTGATCTGCGGCACACCGATACCTGCTACCACACGGGTGGTACAGATGGAACCGGGACCGATACCGACCTTCACCGCGTCCGCGCCCGCTTCTATCAAAGCCTTCGTTCCCTCGCCTGTAGCAACGTTGCCTGCAATCACCTGTACATCAGGGAATTTCTCCTTGATCATTTTAAGACAGCGAAGCACATTCTCCGAATGACCGTGTGCGCTGTCGAGCACGACCACATCCACTTTGGCATCAACCAGCGCCCCTACCCTGTCCAGTACGTTGGCTGTGATTCCTACACCTGCACCGCACAGCAGCCTGCCCTGACTGTCTTTCGCCGACAGCGGATATTTAATGGTTTTCTCAATATCCTTAATGGTGATCAGACCTGTCAGATTGTAATCGTCATCTACAATCGGCAGTTTCTCTTTTCTCGCTTTTGCAAGAATCTTTTTTGCCTCATCCAGCGTGATACCTTCCTTCGCGGTAATCAGACCTTCAGAGGTCATGGACTCTTTAATTTTCTTGGTGAAATCTGTCTCGAATTTTAAATCGCGATTGGTAATGATACCGACTAATTTCCTGCCTTCCGTGACCGGAACACCGGAAATCCTGAACTTAGCCATCAGCGAGTCCGCGTCGGCCAAGGTATGATCGGGAGTCAATGAGAATGGATCCGTTATAACTCCGTTTTCCGAACGTTTGACTTTATCGACTTCTTCTGCCTGAGCTTCGATAGACATGTTTTTGTGTATAATACCAATACCGCCCTGTCTTGCCATAGCAATCGCCATTCTGTGCTCGGTTACGGTGTCCATACCTGCGCTCATCATCGGAATGTTCAGTTTAATCGTCTTCGTAAGCCATGTTGTTAAGTCTACCTGATTCGGAATCACCTGTGAGTAGCTCGGCACCAGCAGTACATCATCAAAAGTAATTCCCTCTCCAATAATCTGACCCATGTTCTCTCCTCCTATGTTGTTGTTATGATTGGTAAGTAACTTGAATATAACCTTTATGTAAAGAATACTGCCAGTCGTACAACTGACAGTATGCCTTTCCATCACTGCTATATTAATCCGTAAATACTTTGCGCGGCGCTACAGTCTGAACCGCCTTAATGAGCGCCTCGTTCGGTTCCAGAATCACCCGGATACCCCCATTACACACCATCATGTATCTTCTCTCCGGCTGCGATTCAATCCCCGAGCTGTAGTCCACAGTCTTCGTGTCCCTGTTACGGTAAGAATCCAGTCTGTGGGAATTAAGCGGCGCAAAAATCTCCATCTGCTCCACAGAATAGGTCCCGGCTTTCTTTCTTTTGCTCTTCGCCAAAACCTTGTCAACACTGATTTCTTTATCCACATACAGATACTCGTATTCGATATCGGCATTCATGGTGGCAAAATACGCCCCAACGCCGGCGACGATTCCCAAAATCAAAGCCGCAACATACCCTGTTCCCACTCCGAACAGCAGCAGTACCACAGCCATCATAATAAGAAAAAATTTCAAAAATGTCATCAACATCGATGACTTTCTGGCCACCAGACACTCTACATATGTCTCACTCATCGCAGGCACCTCCGAAAATATAGACTTATCATATAACAAATCGGGAAAAGATGCAAGCATTGACATAACCTTTTAAGCTATAATAATATTAGAACGAACAAGTTCCTTTTACCCGCGACAATTTAAGGAGTATATCATGTCCGTAGCAAGCGAAATCAGAGAAGAACAGAAAAAAGCCTTGAGCACCATGAGCACCAAAGAAAAATTTGCATACTTCTGGGATTATTATAAGATACACACGCTGGCAGCAATCATCATCATCGTCATAGCAATCAGCTTCATCGTACAGGTAGCAACCAACAAAGACTACGCTTTCTACGCCGTGCTCGTAGATGCGGTTACGTCTGAGTCCAACTACGATCTGACCGAAACCTGGAATTCGGAATTCCTGGAATATGCGCAGATCGACCCCGATGAATACAAGGTGTACATTGACACTTCCCTCTCGTTAACGGAGGGCGTGGACATGCAGTATACAATCGCCAATGAACAGAAATTATTTGCTATGCTGCAGGCCGGTAACGTAAGTGCGCTTGTATCAGGTACGGAATCCTTTGAAACCTACGCGCAGTTCCAGTATTTCTATGATATGGAATCCATTCTGTCTAAGGAGGAGGCCGACAAATACAGACCTTACTTCTACTATACGGATGCTGCCACCTTTGATGACGGAAACGATGCCCCGTCCCTTGATCCGAGTGAGCAGGAAGATCCGGGCACGCGGATTGTCAACCACCGCGACCCCGCCTCCATGGAACAGCCCGTGGCTGTCGGCATTATTCTCACCGAAGACAATAAGATCGCGGATGCAGGGTACTATACTTATCTGACGGTCGGAGAATATCAGTATCAGGGATATCCTTCCGATGCCGTTCTCGGCATCCCCCTCACAAACAAAGAACCGGCGTTGGTCATCCGGTTCCTTGAATATCTTCAGTTGGGAGATTAAAAATCTGACAATTGTGTCATCACTGTGAGATATGTTTTGCAGCCTTCATTACAACAGTTCTTTCAGCATCTGATTGACCATGGCAGGATCCGCCTTGCCTTTCATGGCTTTCATGGTCTGCCCCACCAGAAATCCGATAGCCTTCTCCTTGCCGTTGTGATAATCCTCGACAGACTGCGGATTTGCGGCGATGACTTCCTCTACCGTCTTACGCAGAGCACCTTCATCGTTGACGGTCTTTAACCCTTTCTCCTCCACATACTGTTCCGGATCGACGTTTTCCTCAAACATCACTTCAAAGACTTCCTTTGCCACAGAGCTATTGATGGCCTTGGAATCCGTGAGCGCGATCAGCTTGGCAAGGTTCTCCGGCGAGAAACGAAGGTCTTCCACCTCAACCTCTTTTTCTTTCATCAGCCGCAGCGTCTCCACCATCAGCCAATTGGACACTTTCTTGGGCTGCTTGCAAATTGCGGTAGCCGCCTCAAAGATGTCTGCCATATGCTTGGAACCCGTGATGATCTCGATGTCGTAATCGGGAATGTCAAACTCCTCTTTATAACGCTTCATCTTCTCGGTCCTGAACTCCGGCTGTCTTGACTTGATTTCGGCAAGCATTTCGTCGCTCACCGCGATGGGCACCAAGTCCGGGTCGGGGAAATAGCGGTAATCCTGGGCGTCTTCCTTGCTCCTCATGGCATACGACTCACCCTTTGCATCATCCCATCTTCTCGTCTCCTGCACCACCTTCTCACCGGACTCGATCAGATCGATCTGCCGCTCCGTCTCGCCGGCGATGGCTCTGGAGATTGCCTTGAAAGAATTGAGGTTCTTCATCTCGGTTCTGGTGCCGAACTCCTGAGCGCCAACCTCCCTCACGGACAGATTGACATCGGCACGCATAGAGCCTTCCTGCAGCTTACAGTCGGAAGCTCCCAGATACTGAATGATCAGCCGCAGTTTCTCAAGGTATGCGATGACTTCCTCGGCGCTGCGCATATCCGGCTCGGATACGATCTCGATGAGCGGTACACCGGAACGGTTATAGTCCACCAGGGAACAATCCTCCCATTCATCATGAATCAGCTTGCCCGCATCCTCCTCCATGTGTATCTCATGGATACCCACGGTCTTGACACCGCCCTCCCCGGTCTCTATCTCCACGCCGCCGTTACGACAGATCGGCAGATAGAGCTGGGAAATCTGATAGTTCTGCGGATTATCCGGATAGAAATAGTTCTTCCTGTCAAATTTCGCATATCTTGTAATATCACAGTTCGTGGCAAGTCCTACTGCGATTGCATATTCCAGCACCTGCCTGTTTAACACCGGCAGGGAACCCGGCATACCGGTACACACCGGACATGTCTGCGTGTTGGGTTCGGCGCCGAAAGCGGTGGAGCAGCCGCAGAAAATCTTCGTCTTGGTGGCCAGTTCCACATGCACTTCCAGACCGATGACTGTCTCGTACTCTTTAGCCATTTACCCCACCTCCTTTGACGCTTTAGGGAATGCACCCCTAATCTTTTCATAGGTATATGCGGTCTGTATCAATTTCTTTTCCCGGAAACAATCCCCAATCAACTGTAACCCGATGGGCAGACCGTTCTTGTCGCTTCCGCAGGGAACGCTGATGCCGGGAAGTCCCGCCAGGTTCACGGCGATTGTATAAATATCGCCCAGATACATCTTGATCGGATCAGCGAGACTGGACCCCAGCTTGGGCGCCGTGGTGGGCGCAACCGGGCCCAAGATCACATCATATTTGGCGAAAGCCTCATCGAAAGCTTGCTTGATCAACGCTTTGACGCGAAGTGCTTTCAGATAGTAGGCATCGTAATAACCCGAACTCAGCACGAAAGAGCCCAACATGATGCGGCGCTTCACTTCCTCCCCGAAGCCCTCGGAGCGGGATTTCTTGTACATGTTGTGGAGTCCCGCATAATCCTCGGTGCGATAGCCGTACTTGATACCGTCGAACCGTTCCAGATTGGAACTTGCCTCCGCGGCCGCAATAGTATAATAGGTAGGAATCGCGTACTCTACAAGACTCAGGTCGAAATGTTCCACGACAGCACCTTTTTGTTCTAATTGTTCTGCTGCCTTCAGCACTGCTGTTTTAACTTCCTCATCCAGCCCCTCGCCGAAATAATCGTTGGGAATGCCGATGCGCATGCCCTGTACGTCATCAACCAGCGCGGATGTAAAGTCAGTATCCTCTCTCTTAACGGAAGTGGAATCTTTCTCGTCGTGGGTGGAAATAGCCTCCAACACTGTGGCACAATCTGTCACATCCTTCGTCAGAGGGCCGATCTGGTCCAGGGAAGACCCGTATGCGATCAGTCCGTAGCGGGATACCGTGCCGTATGTGGGTTTCATGCCCACCGTACCGCAGTAGGATGCAGGCTGTCTGATGGAGCCGCCGGTGTCGGAACCCAGCGCATAGTAGCACTCGTTCGCCGCCACCGCCGCTGCGGAACCGCCCGAGGAACCGCCCGGCACATGTTCGGTATTCCACGGATTCTTCGTCACTCCGTATGCGGATGTCTCGGTGGTGGAACCCATGGCAAACTCATCCATGTTCGTCTTACCTAAAATGACCGCTCCCGCTTTCTGCAGATTCAGAACCGCCTCCGCCGTGTAGGTGGGTACAAAATTATGCAGTATCTTGGAAGAACAGGTGGTAAGCAGTCCCTCCGTGCACATATTGTCCTTGATTGCCACCGGAACACCCGCAAGCGGACCGGTCAGTTCTCCGGACTCTATCTTTGCCTGTACCTTCCCTGCCTGTGCCAGTGCGCCTTCTCTGTCCACCGTTACATAACAATTGTAATTTTTATCCCGTTCCTCAATGCGGTCGAGCATAGCCTTCGTCGCTTCCACGGCAGTGGTTTCTCCCGCTCGGATAGCCGCGGCCAGCTCTACCGCTGTCATATCTGTGATACTCATAGGATCTCCTTTTTCTTCTATTATTCTATCTTGTCCTTCACTCTTCCGTGCTTTTAATCAATCTTTTATTCAATCCTCTAATCAAAGGTCTTCGGAACCATGAACATGCCGTCCTTCTGCTCCGGTGCGTTAGTCAGCAGCTGCTCCCGCGTATCTTTGTTCGTCACCTCATCCTCGCGGAATACATTTTGTACCGGAAATACATGAGACATGGGCTCTACGCCCGAGGTGTCCAGTTCGCCAAGCTTGTCGATATAGTCGAGCATCCTGCCCATATCCGACTTGGCCTGTTCCTTCTCCTCGTCAGACAGCTCCAGTTTCGCCAGAATCCCTACATATTCTATTGTCTCGTCATTTATGATATTTGCCATGTTTACTCCTCTCTTCTCAACGCGGAAGAATCGCCCTGCGATTCTTCCAAAGATGACTTAGATATACTTAGACCGTGTACTTTACGGTCTTAGTATATCTTCATCTTATCTTGATGTGCACTTCCCGAAGCTGCTGCTCCGTCACGTCGTTAGGCGCACCACACATCAGATCCTGCGCATTTCCGTTCATGGGGAACGCAATGACCTCCCTAATATTCTCCTCGTTCTTAAGCAGCATGATCATGCGGTCAACACCCGGCGCCATGCCCGCGTGCGGCGGCGCACCGAACTGAAATGCATTATACAATGCTCCGAACTTATTTTTCAAGGTCTCCTCATCATAACCTGCGATTTCAAACGCCTTGACCATGATATCTAGATCGTGGTTGCGAACCGCGCCGGAGGACAGCTCCACGCCGTTGCACACGATGTCATACTGGTAGGCAAGTATCTGAAGCGGGTCCGTCGTGTTAAGCGCCTCCAGACCACCCTGCGGCATGGAAAAAGGATTGTGCGTGAAACCGATCTGCTTCGTATCCGGGTCAAGTTCAAACATAGGGAAATCATTGACGTAGCAGAATCGGTAAGCGTTTTTCTCAAGAAGATCCAGCTTCTGTCCGAGCTCGGTGCGGATCTGCCCCGCATAGTATGCTGCCCGGTCTTCTTTATCGGCAATAAAGAAGATTGTATCACCCGGCGCAAGCTGTGCCAGGTCAGCCATTTCGCTCTTCTTTTCATCGGGAATGAACTTGTCGATGGGACCCTTGTAACTCATGTCCTCGGCCACTTCCAGGTAGCCGAGTCCTCCCATGCCCATATCCGTCGCAAACTTTAACAATTTCTCATGGAAGCCCTTAGACATATCCGCATGCACCTTGATCGCACGGACGGTTCTGCCGTGGAAAGGTTTGAACGTACATGCCTGGAAAAATTCCGTCAGGTCAATGATTCGAAGCGGATTTCGCAGGTCCGGTTTATCCGTTCCGAACTCCAGCATTGCCTGTTTGTAGCTGATGACGGGATATGGCGCTTTGGTCACCTCGTACCCTTCCGGTGCAAATTTCTCAAAAGTCGCCGAGAGCACTTCCTCCCCGGCGCGGAATACGTCTTCCTGTGTTGCGAAGCTCATCTCAAAGTCCAGCTGATAGAATTCGCCCGGCGAGCGGTCCGCTCTGGCATCCTCATCCCTGAAACACGGTGCAATCTGGAAATATTTATCAAATCCCGACACCATCAAGAGCTGTTTGTACTGCTGGGGCGCCTGCGGCAGCGCGTAGAATTTACCCTTATACTTTCTGGACGGCACGATATAGTCCCTCGCGCCCTCCGGTGAAGAGGCGCACAGAATCGGGGTCTGAATCTCCAAGAATCCCATCTCTGTCATCTTCTCGCGCAGATAGGCAATCACCTTGGAACGGAAAATAATGTTATCTTTTACTTTCTGATTGCGCAGATCCAGATAGCGGTATTTTAAGCGCACATCCTCCCTCGTCTCCTTGGATGTCATGATTTCAAAAGGAAGCTGCTTATAAACTCTTCCGAGCACATCCACCTTATGCGCTTCCATCTCGATGGTTCCCGTGGGAATACGGGGATTGTAGGTCTCCTCATCCCTATGCTCGATCAGGCCCTCAACAGATACGCTCATCTCTCTGGACAATCCACTGAGCAGTGTGGTGTCCCGCATAACGACCTGCAGCACGCCGTACATATCGCGCAGGTCTACGAAGGACACACCGCCGTGATCTCTGATATTCTCTATCCATCCTGCCACACGGATTTCTTTGCCGATATCCTCCTCACTGATCTGTTGTAAAGTTACGTCTCTGTAAATGTTTTTGGTTGTCATGGTATTATTCATTCCTTTCTCTGGTTTCTATCATATAAGTTTCCATACATAAGCAGTCTCGGAATACTTCGCGCAAAAAAGTCCCGGAATGCATCTCTGCATTCCGGGACGGATATTTATGATTATCCGCGGTACCACCCGCATTGATAAGCCGCCATCTCAAACAAGATGGATCATCGCCTTACCCTCTCAAACACTTAACGCGTGCAACGTATTACCCTAGCATATGCAATATGGTTCAGATAATCTGCTCCGGAGTGTTCCCATTCCTGTTTCCCACAAACAGCGCTCTCAGTCGGTGGCGCCGTATTCCTGTCGCTTTCCGCAGGGTGAGTCTCCTTCATAGCATTTGCATTTCATTCATTTAAATTATATACATATAATCATGTTCAGGTAATTATACAGTTATCCATGTATACAATCTATATTATGTATATAACATAATCATAAACAAAAAGCAACCTTTGTATTAAAAAAAATACAAAGGCCGCCTCTCTTAAACAATTAATTGTCGGATTATCCTTACGCGGGACCATAATACTGTGCATCGCCGAATGCCAGAATCGGAAGGAAAACAATGGGCAGGAAGATCAATCCCACACCGAAAGCTGCTCCCTGACCGAATGCCTGCGCCAGTTTGATCCACATAATGATCAACATGACCACATTCGCGCACGGAACAAAGCACAACAGGAACAGCCATCCGTTTCCGAAAGACATCTCGAACATGCAATACATATTGTAGAAAGGTACGATAGCCGCCCAACCCGGCTTGCCCGCCTTAACAAAAATCTTCCACCATGCAATCAGAATAAAGATGGTAACGGCAAGACCAATCAGCTCCCAAATAATCAAAACTCCCGCTAATGCTGCATACACTGAATTATCCATTTGCTTATCCTCCTCATAAGAAATTAGATTTATATTTAAAAACACACCGTCACCTGACAGTAACGGTGTGTTTATCGTACCAAAAGATGACATGTTTTGCAATAGACATTTCAGCCTATTCCGCTTTACACGGACAATTTCTTAATCCTGTCAACCGCTTCCACCGTGTTCTCGTAGCTGCCGAATGCTGTCAGGCGGAAATAAGTCTCTCCGCTTGGTCCGAAGCCCGACCCGGGTGTGCCGACCACATTCGCATTCTCCAATAAGTAATCGAAGAACTCCCAGCTGGTCATGCCGTTAGGCGCTTTTAACCAGATGTAAGGCGCATTCACGCCGCCGGACACACTGAAACCGGCAGACTCCAAGCCCTCCAGAATATAAGCCGCATTCTTCATATAGTAAGCTACCAGTTCTTTCGTCTCTTTCTTGCCCGCCTCACTGTATACGGCTTCTCCGGCTCTCTGGATAATGTAAGGTGCACCGTTGTACTTGGTACCATGGCGCCTTGCCCACAAGTCATGCAACGACACATCGCCCACCTGCAGTTCCTTCGGAATGACGGTAAATCCCAGCCGCACTCCGGTAAATCCCGCGTTCTTGGAGAATGACCGAAGTTCTATGGCACATGTTCTCGCCCCCTCACACTCGTAGATCGTGTGGGGAACATCTTCCTCCGATATGTATGCCTCATATGCCGCATCATAGATGATAACAGAACCGTTCTTATTGGCGTAGTCAACCCACTCCTGCAGCTGTGTTTTGGTGATGGTCGAACCCGTAGGATTGTTCGGGAAGCACAGATAGATCAGATCCGGCACCGTCTTCGGGAGCTGCGGCGCGAAACCGTTCTCCGCGGTACAGGGCATATAGATCACATCACTCCAGTTGCCGGTTGCGGCATCATATGTACCCGTTCTGCCTGCCATAACGTTGGTATCCACATAGACAGGATAAACCGGATCACAGACCGCAATCTTGTTGTCCAGTGCAAAAATCTCCTGAATATTGCCGGAATCGCACTTCGCACCGTCCGATACGAATATCTCGTCCGCCTCGATCTGACATCCTCTCGCCTTATAGTCATTGTCAGCGATGGTCGTCCTCAAAAACTCGTAGCCCAAATCCGGTGCATAGCCACGGAAAGTTGCGGCATCTGCCATCTCATCCACCGCCCCGTGCAGTGCGCTGATGATCGCCGGAGAAAGAGGCTGCGTCACATCCCCTATTCCCAGTCTGATAATCTTCTTATCAGGATTTGCCGCCGCATAGGCATTGACCTTCTTCCCGATCGTGGAAAAGAGATAACTCCCGGGTAATTTAAGATAATTGTCATTTACTTTAACCATTGTCCTTTCGTTCCTTTCCTGCTATGCCGTGCATCCCGTGCGGACACGCTGCATGTATTATATGGTATATTCTCCTGAAAAGACTGTCGCCGCCGGTCCGGTCATGTAGACCAGATCAGCCTCCCTGTCCCAGGTGATTTCAATTTCGCCACCTAATAGTTTAACAGTAACCGTGTTATCCGTCAAACCATTTAAGATGCACGCAACCACAGTCGCGCAGCAGCCTGTGCCGCAGGCGAGCGTCTCTCCCGTGCCGCGCTCCCAGACGCGCATCTGCACGGTCTTTCTGTTTAACACCTTCACAAATTCCGTATTGATGCGGTTGGGAAATCGCTCATGATTCTCGAAATCCGGCCCGACCTTTTCAATCAACAGATTGGTCACGTCATCCATAAAGACGACCGCATGAGGATTTCCCATAGAAACACATGTTATTTTATATTCTTTGCCCTTCACAAAAATCGGCTCATCAATGATATGCTCCTTCTCCCTGCCGGGCGCGGATATGACCGGTATGTCCTCGGCGTACAAAATAGGTGTACCCATATTGACCCTGACCGTATCCACCTTGCCGTCCTTTACAAAAAGCTGCAGGTACTTGATTTTGCCGCAACTAATGACGCTTATGTCAGTTTTATCCGTGAGACCGTAATCATAGACATATTTGGCGACACAACGTATGCCGTTTCCGCACATCTCCGCGCGGCTGCCGTCCGCATTGTACATCTCCATCTCGAAATCCGCCTCCGCGGACGGGTTGATGAAAATCGCACCGTCTCCGCCGATCCCGAAGTGTCTGTCACTGATCTTTTGTACAAGCTCTGGCTTATCCTCCTGCGGTATCTTCTCTGTAAACCCGTTGATATAAATGTAATCGTTGCCGCATCCGTGCATCTTGGTAAATTTCATAACACCCCGCCTTTCTATAAAATATATTTGACTGCTATTTATGAATATGAACATAAGATAATCTTCGTTACCAGTATATCATTATATAAGAAAGGGAATCAACCGTTATGAATATTGAATAGGCAGCTATGACGGATATTGAATATCCTGACAAGAAAATTAATCGCGAAACATCTATGCCCGCATCATGAAAAGAATCATCTGCGCCGTCTCCACCATGTTCGTTCCGCTGTCCATGCTGGATTTCTGAATATACCGATAGGCCTCTTCCTCCGTCATGTGATTGCGGTTCATCAACAACTCTTTCGCCTCCTTGATGAGCGCTTCCTCCTCAGGCTTACGTGTTCTCGGTCTTGCCTTCTCCCTGCGCCGCCTGCGCGTGATCGCCTGACTCATCATATCGACTGTGTCTATTAAGTCATGCACTTTCAGCGGCATGGCAAGACTCACGATGTCACTGCGCCGATGTTCGTTCAACACCGCCTGGGAAGCCAACAGCAGCATGTCAATCCCTTCTGGGAGGTAGTCGCGTAATTCCGTATATATCATGTCCGCCATCTTGTATCCACATATGACAATACCGTCATTTATGTCCTGCAACTGGCTCAGCACCTGTGCCCCCGTAGAACACGCCGCGGTTACCTGAAAGCCGTTCTTCATCAGCACGCCGCGAATTCCTTTGGCGTCTTCTATCTTCGGCAAAACCACGATAATATCGATCACACGCTCACCTCCCATCTGTCGTATTTTGTCATAGTTTGTCCTATCATAAGCCGCGGATACACAAAATCTTGCAAAACTTAGTAATTATTCAGATACTCATTGATTTCCCACGCTGTCACTTGCGAACGATAGCGATGCCACTCCTCCTTCTTCGCTTCAAGATATTTGCCGTAGGCATGATCGCCCAACACATCTTTGATCAGATTGTCTTTCTCCATGTAATGAATGGCCTCAATCAGCGTACCGGGCAGCTCCTTAATGCCATACTCCTCCCGCTGCTTCGCGCTCATCTCGAAAATATTGCCCTCCACGCACTTGGGCGGCATAATCTGATTCACAATACCGTCCAGTCCGGCACGCAGGCAGACAGCCAGCGCCAGATACGGATTGGCAGAAGGATCGGGGGACCGAAGCTCTACTCTGACGCCGCCCGTATTGGAGGCCGGAATGCGGATCAGCGGTGAGCGGTTCGTCACACTCCACGCGATGTAGACAGGCGCCTCGTAGCCCGGTACCAATCTCTTATAGGAATTGACAAGCGGGTTGGTGACCGCGGTGATACCTTTCATATGCTTCATAATGCCGCCGATAAAGTAATAGGCTTCCCTGCTCAGCCCGAACTCATCGTTATCGTCTATAAAAATATTCTTACCGTCCTGAAACAATGTCATATTGATATGCATGCCGGAACCGTTCACGCCGCAGGTGGGCTTGGGCATAAAGGTTGCATGCAGGCCGTGTCTTTTGGCAATGGTCTTGACCGCCAGCTTGAAGGTCATGATATTGTCTGCCGTGGACAGCGCCTCATCATGCATAAAATCCACTTCATGCTGTGCCGGAGCGATCTCATGGTGGGAAGACTCAATGACAAACCCCATATCCTCCAACGTCAGCACGATGTCACGCCTTGCATTCTCCCCGAAATCCACCGGTCCCAGATCGAAATATCCCGCTTTCTCATGGGTGATTGTCGTGGGCAGCGCATTCTCATCCGTATGAAACAGGAAAAACTCGCATTCTGGACCAACCACAAAGGAGTAACCGAGTTTTGCCGCCTCAGCTATCGCGCGCTTCAAAATATATCTGGGGTCCCCCTCGAAAGGTTCCCCATTCGGTCTGTACACGTCACAGATCAGCCGTGCCACCTTGCCCTGCTGGGGTCTCCACGGGAAGATTTCGAAGGTGCTCAAATCCGGATGCAGGCACATATCGGATTCCTCAATTCTGGCAAATCCTTCAATGGATGACCCGTCAAACATACAGCCGTTATTCAGCGCCTTCTCCAGCTGGCTTGCCGTCACCGCCATATTCTTCAGATTGCCGAAAATATCCGTAAACTGCAGACGGATAAACTCTACGTCCTCCTCCTCAACCAATCGCATAATATCCTGCTTTGTGTAATTCTTTCTCATGATTTCCTTCCTTTCCTAAAAAAAAGGCATTCTTATCCCTAAGAATAAGAACACCTTCGTCCTGTATCAGAATAACATTGAGTCCGCGCATTTGTCAATCGAAAGCAAAGAAGGATATTGTAGCATAATCTTCCTTCTCCCATCATACATTGATAAAAAGAATTTTTATGGGGATATACTATGAGTTCCAAAACCAAAATTATCGTGCTTCATGTGAAAGAATTAATATATACCGGAATTTTCGCCGTGCTCGGTATCCTTTTTATCGTTCTGCTCATCATCATGTTCCTGCCGAAAGATGAAAAAAAGGCAACCATGTCAAACGTGACGCAGACTACCGCCAACACCTACATACCCGGTGTGTATACGACGTCCCTGATTCTGAATGACAATGTCGTGGAGATCGAGGTGACCGTGGACGAGAAAAACATTAATTCCATACGCTTAATCAATCTGGATGAAGCGGTGACAACTATGTATCCTCTGATCCAGCCTTCCTTTGAAGATCTGGCAAACCAGATCATCGTCAATCAGAGTTTAGAGGGAATCACCTATCCGGACGACAGCAAATATACATCTATGATCCTTCTGGATGCCATCACCACCTCGCTGAACAAAGCTCTGGAAAACGAGGGAGACAACGAACAGGAATGACTTCCTACAATTCTTCCAACTGTTTAAGCCAGATGGAGACACAGGCGTCGGACGGCATGCGAAGATCACCGCGGGGCGAAACCGCCACGCTGCCGACCTTTGGTCCGTCGGGGAGACACGAACGTTTAAACTGCTGCGCAAAAAATCTATGGTAAAAGGTTTTGAGCCACTTCAATATGACACCATTGTCATATATTCCTTCAAATGATCGGCAAGCGATACGATATATTTTAGCCGGCTCAAAACCGCAGCGCAGCATATAATACAGGAAAAAGTCGTGGAGTTCGTAAGGACCTACCAGATCCTCGGTTCTCTGTACAATCGTGCCGTTCACCGGAGGCAGGAGTTCCGGACTGACGGGTGTATCAAGTATATCCAGCAGGACCATTCTCAGGTCTGCGTTATCGCATGTATCCGCATAGTACTGTACCAGATGGCGCACCAGAGTTTTGGGCACACCCGCGTTCACGCCGTACATGGACATGTGGTCGCCGTTGTAGGTCGCCCAGCCCAGCGCCAGTTCCGACATATCGCCCGTACCGATGACCATACCACCCCCTCGGTTTGCGATATCCATCAAGATCTGCGTGCGCTCCCTTGCCTGTCCGTTCTCGTAGGTCACGTCATGCTGTTCCATATTCTGACCGATATCCTTAAAATGTATTGTCACCGCCTCTTTGATATCAATTTCCTGCAAATCCGCTCCCAACGTCCTTGCCAGCTTGCAGGCGTTCTCGTAAGTTCTGTCCGTAGTGCCGAAACACGGCATCGTCACCGCCGTGATCCGGTCGCGCTGTAGACCCAGCATATCAAAAGCCCGCACTGTCACAAGCAGCGCCAGGGTAGAATCCAGTCCGCCGGAAATACCGATCACCGCAGACTGACAGCCCGTATGTTCATATCTCTTTTTCAGCCCGTAGGACTGGATCGACAGAATTTCTTCACAGCGCTTATCTTTCTCGGCACGATTCGCAGGCACGAAGGGCTGCGCGTTAAAAGTCCGCTCAAGTGCCGTCTCCTCCGTCTCCATATGAACCGGTACTATTAAATAACCGTTGTTATTGTCCGGCATAAACGATGACATTCTGCGTCTTTCATGCCGCAGTCTGTGAATGTCGATATCCGCATAGATATTCTCCGGCACAAACCGCTTCGCCTGCGCCAGAACAATGCCGTTCTCCGCGATCATGCAGTGCCCGCCAAAGACAAGATCCTGGGTGGACTCTCCCTCGCCCGCAGAGGAATATATATAGGCGGCAATCTGTTTTGCACTGGAAGATTTCACGAGCATTTCACGGTACTCATCCTTCCCGATCGTCTCGTTTGAAGCTGACAGATTCACCAGTACGGTTGCCCCTGCCAATGCATGCAGGGTGGATGGCGACAACGGTGCCCATATGTCTTCACAGATCTCACAGCCCACCGTCAGACCGCCTATCGCATCCGCCTCAAACAAAATATTGGTTCCGAAAGGCACTTCTTCCCCGTCGAAAAAATAGGTTTCCGGCAGTTCGTTCCCCGCCGTAAAATGTCTGGTCTCGTAAAATTCCGCATAGGACGGAATGAACTTCTTAGGGATAAAGGCAAGCACTTCCCCGTTTTGCAGGACTGCCGCCACATTGTAGAGCTTATTCTCCTTCTCAATGGGCAGCCCCACAAACACCAGCGCATCACTGCCCGATGTTGCCTCCGCGACCGTCCTGAGGGATGCCTTTGCCTGTTCCAGCAAAAGTTCCTGTAAAAACAGATCGCCGCAGGTGTAACCGGTGAGGCATAATTCCGGAAATACGATGATCTTCGCACCTTTTGTGCTCGCTTCCCCGATTCCTTTGCAGATTTCCTTCGCATTATATTCGGGATCGGCCACCCTGATTTTGGGTGTCATCGCCGCCACTTTGAGAAATCCATGTTTCATGGAGTACCGCCTTTCTGTGCATTACATATAATTATATAATATACTTCCACGCAGACGAAAGGCAATTTCTACGTCGCCACGCTCTCGCTCCACCTCAAGCGTAACAGTACTAAGCTCGAAAGAACCTCGCTAAGTACTGACGCTTTCCGAGGGGCTCCTTAAGAAGTTGCCTTTCGTCTGCGCTGATATACCGGATAAATATATTCTATCCCAAATTGCGTAAAATATCATAAAACGCGAATCTTCTGAAGTTCCTCCACCGTAAACACATAGTTCGTGTTGCAAAAATGACAGTTAAGCTCCACGTCCTTGCCCTCATCGATCAGATTCTGCAATTCTTTCTTTCCGAGGCTTAAAAGCACCTTTTCCACGCGCTCCTTGCTGCAGTTACAGTGAAATTGCACCGGCATCGTGTCGGTGATCTCTAAATCCATGTCGCCGAGCACCGTCTCGAGAATCTGCTCCGGTGTCCTGCCTTCTTCCAAAAGCGTCGTCACAGGTGACATATGTGTCAGTTTTTCTTCCAACTTCGCTATCACTTCCTCGCTCGTAAAAGGCATGAGCTGAATGATGAAGCCACCTGCCTGTTTGACCGTGTTGTTTTTCTCCATCAGAACGCCCAATGCCACGCTTGAGGGAATCTGTTCGGACGTCGCGAAATAGTAGGTCAGATCGTCCCCAATCTCCCCCGTGGCAAGTTCAATCGTAGAAGAATAGGGCTCTTTTAACCCCATATCCTTGATGACGGTAAGCACACCCGCACCGATCACACCGCCCACATCCAGCTTGCCTAAGCTGTTTGGCGGCATCATCGCCTGCGGATTGTCCGCATAGCCCTTCACATTGCCCTGCGAATCCGCCGTCACCGTCAGACCGTGCACGGGACCCGCACCGCCTATCTGCAATGTCAGCATATCCTTTTCACCTTTCAGCATGCTGCCCATCATCACGCCGCCGGTCATCAGCCGTCCCAGAGCCGCCGTCACGACGGGACTCAAATTATGGGCACTTCTGGCGCGCTCCACCGTCTCTCTCGATGTGATGGCAAAAGCGCGTATCTGCGCATTCGCCGCTGTTGCTCTCACCATATAGTCTGTCATGTTTTCCTCCTGACCGGCGTTCCCTTCACCGGTGTTCATTCGCACGGCTTATCTGCCGCTTTTCTCACTTCTTGCCACCACGTAGATGCGCTCGCTCGTGTCGGTGACTTCTCCGTGCGTGTCCGCGTCTATAGCTTCCACGAACTTAAGCCCCGCCTGCCTCAGATAATCCCGCATCTGTTCCAGATGATACCCCCGCTGATAGTGGATCTCCTGAAACCGCCTGTATGTGTCCGCCTTGTCATCCTCCCGTACGAAGACGGTCAGATCGTACTCGTTGATCTGCTCCTCCTCATGATAGTAGTTATCCCAGATAAAACTGCACTGTTCTCGATTTTCCGCTATGGTGGTGTCTCCAATGACAACTTCGTACTTATATACCGTATTAAAGTCGAAGATAAAGACTCCGTCCGGCAAAAGATAGTTGTTGACCAGCCGGAAGGTCTGCACCACATCCTCTTCCTGCAGCAGATAGTTGACACAGTCACAGACGCTGACCACTGCCCCCACCGCGCCGTACAGCTCGAACGACCGCATATCCTGCAGTAAATACAGAATATCCAACCCAGACCGGTCACGCTTGTCCATGGCAATCTGCAGCATTTCCTGTGCGTTATCGACGCCGATCATGTCATAGCCGCGCCTCGCAAGAAGCTCTGTCAGCGTTCCCGTACCGCATCCTAAGTCGAGGATAGTGTTGCACTCCTGCTGGAGGTTTTCTTTTGTGACATATGTGTCATTATCATTGCGTCCGACACTGTCGCACGACGCCGCTGATGCCGTCAATGTAATGTCGCCCTTGCGATACTTCTCAAGCAGCCCGACCAGATAATCGCACCACTCCTCGTAGGGCGTATCGTCCATAAACGTGTCATATACTCTCGCAAAATCCGTGTATGCTTCCATAATGATTCTCACCCCGCATGAACAACAAAAGAAACTGAAATCCCTTCCGGAAATTTCAGTCCTTTACAGCGGGAAGTATCCTCCCGGTTATTCTTTAATTACAGCAACGCCCCCAGCAGACCGTAGGAAAGAATTGACATAATGACTGTCGCGATGGCGATCCCGAGAAGCTCCGCAAGGATTGCCTTCTTGAAATCCACGTCCAAAAGCGCCGCGATGAGCGAACCCGTCCACGCGCCCGTACCCGGCAGCGGAATACCTACGAACAGCACCAGACCCCAGAACTCATACTTCCTGATACTGTCGCTCTTACTCATGGCGCGGTTTTCCAACTTTTCAATGATTCCGCGGAAAATCTTGATCTTTTTCATCCACTTGAAAATCTGCTTGATAAAAAGCAGGATAAACGGAATCGGAATAATATTGCCGACGATACACAGCGGAATCGCCGTGGTGATTGGAACTTCGAGTATGCTTGACACAAGCAGTCCGCCGCGAAGCTCCAGAATCGGAACCATGGATATGATGAACACAACGACTTCTTTTGAAACATATTTTCCCAGTGTGGCCGCAAACGCTGCCGCTAATTTATTCATACTCTTTACCTGTAATCCTTTCCGCACATATATTCCTGTATTATGATATCCGCACAGTGTATCTTTGTATCATATATGCGCGCCAAATTTGTCCTTTACACCATATGTCACTATAAATATATGTCCAATTGATGTAAAATTTGACTTATAATATTCTTTCCAAAGTGCGATACAAGACTTCCATCTGATCATCCGTGCCGATGGTAATTCGCAGATAATTGCTGATGCGCTCTTTGTTCCAATATCTGACATATATGTCATTTTGTTTCAACTGCTCAAATATCACCTGCGCCGGCACCCTGTTATGGCTGGCAAAGATAAAATTGGCATAGGACTTCGGGAATGTAAATCCCAGTCTTGTAAGTTCCTTTTCCGCCCGCTCTCTGGTCTTTATGATCTTAGCGCAGCTCTCCTGAAAATATGCCGCGTCTCTTACCGATTCCACACCGAGTTGCAAAGCCGCGTAATTCATGGTGTAGGAATTGACGGAATACTTCACGTCATTGATATACCGGATCAGCCTCGGATTTCCCATAGCATAACCGATGCGCATACCGGCCATCGCCCTCGACTTGGAAAAGGTCTGCACCACCAGAAGGTTGTCGTATTTATCAATAAGCGGCAGGCAGCTCGTCCCGCCGAAGTCAATATACGCCTCGTCCACGATCACCACCACGTCACGGTTGGCGGCGATAATCTCTTCTACCTCATCAAGGGGCATCAGCACGCCCGTGGGCGCATTCGGATTCGGAAAAACCACGCCCCCGTTCTCGATACCGCTCTTCTCCGGTAAATAATCCTCTGTCCGGATGCCAAACGACTCGTCCAGAGGCTGCCTCTGATACGGAATCCGATACAGATCCGCCCACACATCATAGAAGGAATAGGTGATATCGGGAAACAGAATCGGTCTGTCCGACTGAAAAAAGGTCATAAACGCCAGAGAGAGCACGTCGTCCGACCCGTCTCCGATAAAGATCCTGTCCGTACCGATTCCGTAGTATGCGGCAAGCTCTGCCGCCAGTTCCGTCTGCTCAGGAAAAGCAGGATACAGGCGCATCTGCTCCGCATCAAGCGCCTCGATTCTGCGCGCCACACCGGGCGCGGGCGGATATGGGCTCTCGTTCGTATTTAATTTAATAACACCCGTTCCCCTAGGCTGCTCCCCCGCAATGTAGGGGACTACCTTGCGCACATTCTCTTCCCATTTCATAATGCTTTCCATTCTCTCGCCAATCTCTCGTATTCTTCAGCCTGTGTTTCATTGCCCGCCTCGCGGTAGCATTTTGCAAGACCGTACAGCGGAATATCGCCGCCGCTGTGAATATTCAAGATACTCTCCGTCTCGTAAGCCCCGTTATAGAACCATACGATCGCCTCGTCTATATCCCGTTTCTGCAGGAAATATTCGCCAAGCTCACAGCAGATCTCCGCACAGCCCTCACAGGCAATCACCTTCAGGGCATATTTGAAGAAATCCTCCGAATCACCGCATATTCTGGCTGCTCTAGCCGCCACACATGCCGCCTCCTTGATTTCATCCTCACTTCTCTCCGTATCCTGACACGACTGTCGGAAAAATTCTCTCGCAGCTATAAAATCTTTATCCTCGCCGGAGATAAAAAGCTCCTTGGCATAAATGTTGTGCAGTCTCTTGTCCGGTCTGTAACCTTCGCCCGTCATGCGCACAAAAGCCGCCAGATCCCTGTCTTTATGGTTATTTTCCGGCATATGCTGTATCTCGATATCGCTGTCGTAGATGACCGGCTCCAATTCCACCTGCTCGTGGATCGCGCCCTGCCAGCAAAATGTGCGAAGTCTTTTGAATAACTTCGGCCGCAGTTCCCTGTCGTAGTTATAGATCGTACCGTGGGAAAGCTGATTGGCATAGTACATCTGCACCATGTCAACCTCCGGCAGAAGCGTCTCTTTCAGTTGACGGAAGGCCTCCCTGTTCTTATCGTCCAAAACCTCATCCGCATCGGCTGAGTAGATGTACTCCATGTTTGCCTTGGAAAAAGCGAAATTTCTCGCCGCCGAAAAGTCGTCGATCCACGCGAAATCATAGATTTGATCCGTATAATTCGCCGCAATCTGCTTCGTCGCATCCGTGGACCCCGTATCGACGATAATGATCTCATCCATCAGGTCTGCGATGCTGTCAAGGCACCTTGCCAAAATCTTCTCTTCATTTTTTACAATCATACACAGGCTGACTGTAATCATGCTGCTTGCCCTTTCCCCATATCTTTGCCTACCTCAGTGCTTCGTCTCTTCACACCCGTCTCAGCGTATTTATCAGCGTATCTATCTGTTTCTACCTATAGTATATCGACTGCCGCATGCATTCATCCACATGCAGCAGGCCTCTCGCATTCCCCGCACACAGCATCATGTCCTCGTACTTATTCCTGCGGACAAAGCGCTTCGATGGACAGACCTGATACAGAGTCGTATAGGACAGATCGGCCATCCGCTCATTAATATGCATCTGATAACCTCCGCCGTTCCGGTGCACGAGAGCACGTCCCAGATAGCAGTATCGCTTCCCGTTCCAGTTGTATATGCGCACCGTGCGGTACAAAACCCCGTATAGAGCCGCCATTAGGAGTACGGACAAAAACGTCAGACATACCGCCGCATATAGAAACGCAGAACCGGTCTCTGTGTAATTAATAAAGATATCATTCAGCCGCATCATGTTATTCCTTTCGCCGACCGCACAGTTTTAGAGTAGCATACTCAATTGCGGATTGCAACATCAGCGGCAGCACAACTCCCGCCGCCAGATAAACCATTTTAAACTGTTCTGCTCCTTTTACGAAGTAAAAATAATCTATGTTTCCATAAAACTGTCCGAAATCAAAATCTGCGCAGAATCCCGTGGAGGAGGCAACACCCGCAATAATCGCTTTGATCAGCATAAAGACCGCCACATGGTGCATCATCACTGCATAAGTGTTTCTTCCCAAATAACGCACGACTTTGTTCTGCTCAAGCAGCGGAGTAATCACTCTCGCCACGCGCAGCCAGAATGCAGTTCCTGACACTATTGTCACATATGGAATAATCGGACCGTTGGCAAATCCCGTACACCACACGCTGCTGAACGCCAGCCCATAGCAGAACATATTCAGAAGCAGCTGAATCCCTATCACGATCGCAAAATACGGCAGGTTTCCCAGCGTGTCATGTTTCTCCAGCTTTGCACGGTAAAACTGCCCCATCTGGAAACACGGAAAGAGAAACAGGATTCTTCCCGGTGCCTTATAATTGCCCCACACATGCCCGCCGATGGCAAGCCACACTACCGTCATACCCACGATCAGGCTGCCAAGCAGCATGATCCATTCCGTCAACCACATCAAATCCGTTCCGTCTCCCTGTCCCCTCCGCCTATTCAGCAATTTCCCGGCCAACCTTTCAATTTGCCTCAAAATGAGCCGGGCGCACAGATTCATGATCTCGACGACGAACAAAACCGGCACAAACCATGCCGCGTAGTTGTAGATAAACTGATAACCGTGCATAACAGGTGATATGAAAAGCGTCCGCAAACTGATTGCTTCGCCCATGGAAAATCCGACCGCACGCAGCGCCCACGCTATCAGCCCGTAGACCAGATTCCAGATCAGATATGGTACCAACAGTCTGCATATCTTCTTCTTAATATAGTAAAGAGGATGTTCCTCCTCCGACTCCCTGTAAAAATACCCGGAGATAAACATAAAAAGCGGTACATGAAAAGAATAGTACGGGAACAGATCCCCCACCGTCATGATGTTATAGCCGATATGTCCTGCCACCACCATAATAATCGCCAGTGCCGACAGTATGCAGAAAGTCATATTGAATTCTTTTGATTCACTCATTTTCCCTCTAAGTATCGCACTTTTCTGGCGTTGATGTCCCCATAGATCTCCAGCTCCGAAATCGCCTGCAGGAACTTGGTAAATTGAGAATAACCGTAATTCTTAGGTTTAAAGCGGGTGTACTTTAGATGTACGGTGTTGCTGAGTTCGCTCACCTTAATCCCCTTCTTGCCTTTCTCTTTCACCACCGATTTAATATAGTCGGTAATCTCCTCCTCCGATTCCCTGTTGGCCTTCAGCTCCACATTGACTCTCGTGTTGTTCTTCACCAGTTCAAGGCTGGGCATTTCCTTCAGGAAAAGTGCCATGCGGCTGTATCCGTAGTTCCGAACATCGAAATCGGGATATTTGTTTAACAGCCTGCTGCCGATCTCGCCAAGCCCCGTCTCCTTATCCTTATTCTCATTCTCCATAATAATATTGATGATCGCGCTCTCTATTACCTCCTTGCTGATAGACGTCGATTCCTTGTCGTTCGCGCTGCTCTTGGACGATGTTTTCTTGCTTTTCGTTCCCTTGGTCGAAGCCGTGTCAACCGCTTTATCCGCATCTCCCTTGACTGTATCCCGGCTTTCTTCCTCCTGGAGCCCTTCCTCGTCCTCATCAATCAAATTCTCCAACACGGTAAACTGGGAACACGCCGTCCGGAAAGACCGGGGCGTCTTTTCTTCACCCATGCCGACTACCGCCATACCCGACTCTCTTAAACGGATAGCAAGTCTGGTAAAATCACCGTCGCTGGAGACAATACAGAACCCGTCCACGTTTCCCGTGTACAAAATGTCCATCGCGTCAATGATCAGCGTGGAATCCGTCGCGTTCTTGCCCACCGTATTGCTAAACTGCTGCATCGGCGTGATGGAATTCTCCGCCAACTTCGTCTTCCACCCCTTCACCTGAGTGCTTGTCCAGTCACCGTACGCCCGACGATATGTGACAATACCGTGCTTCGTCATCTCATCCATGATCGCGGAAATATATTTCGACGATATATTATCCGTATCAATCAGTATTGCGAACCTCTTATCTTCCATATCTGATTTCCTTTCTTTGTTTATAACATTTGTTATTTTATAATTGTCTGATAATTTTCGCATATTTTCGTTAAGTTAAATCAAGATTTATCGAAGTTGTTTTGCAAATTTTTCCACAAAACTTTTTTAAACCGCAAAAAACATTTTATTGTCCGTCGAACTGCTTTGAGTTCTCATCAACTGCTCTCGAAGAATATAAACATCATTTAAATATTCTCCGTTATTTTACCAGTAACGCTTGAAATTATATTGTTTTCCTCAAATCGATTTTATAGTAATATCAATCGTTATTTTATGTCAAATTTCCCATTTTATCAGTATTTTCGACACTGCTTATCTGATCCATCTTATATCAAATCCCTTGAAATATAAAATTCCAAGGGATTATCTCTATAGTATGCTTCTGTCGTCAACCGGACATTTTCCGGTCACAGACACCTCATTCTTCCGTTCCGCTTAACTTCATATTCAGATACTCTTTGATCAGCTTCACACAGTTGTCCCAACCCACTTTGGAGCTATTGAGCATCAAATCGTAATTTAATGGATCCTTCCAATTCTTTCCTCTGGTGTAATACTTGTAATAATCCGCCCGATACTTATCCGTTTTGTGTACCAGTTCTTTTGCCCTGTGTTCCGACACCTGCATTCTGTCCATAACAGTTGCTATACAATCTTTTTCCGGCGCCTCTACATAGACACTGATCACATTCGGCTGATCTCTGAGGATATAGTCCGCACACTTTCCGATCACTACAAAGGACTCTGTCTTGGCAAGCTCCCTGATAATTTCGGACTGGATGTTAAAGAGATTAATGTCGGACGTGAACTCCTTATCCCTTGGTTCCACCACATACGTATAAGGAATCTTCATCAAGTGTTTCATGGCATAACTGCCGCGCAGTTTCTCATCCACTTCCGCAAATAACTGCTTATTGATGCCGCTGTACTCCGAAGCCATGTCAATCAGCTGCCGTTCGTAACACGGAATCCCCAATTCCCCGGCAAGCTGCACTCCTATCGCTTTACCGCCGCTGCCGAATCCACGGCCGATCGCAATTACATAATTTTCCATATGTCCTTCCTCCTTGCTTGCGCGAACTCGCAGGAAAAGCAAATGCCGACTCCACTGTCGCTTATTTTCCTATTGCTTATATCTATCTTACCATATATTGGGTGTTTCTGTCACAGATTAAACGATATTTTTCTAAGATTCGGGCAGTATACCTACCGTGTACATGCTTTCATTCTGCCTTCTGATCTCAAGCGGCTGCATTGTGTATTCCGTGATTTTGTATCCATCCGGCGTAAGCGACACCGTAAACCGCGCCATACCGCCTTTTACGCACGATTGCTCAGGCTGGGCGCTGATATAGTTTCCGAGGGAATAGTAGACAAGCATCTCGTGACCGCTGTCATCCTTCAAGACCTCATACGGCTGCAGAACATGCGGATGTGTCCCGATTACCGCATCCGCCTTGCTCTCCAGAAATATCCGTGCCCACTTTTGCTGAAACTCATCCGGTTCTTTGCCGTACTCCGTGCCCCAATGCACAAATACCAGCACGAAATCCGTCTCGGCCTTCGCCGCTTCAATATCCGCTTTCACTCGCTCCTCATCATCCAGCAAATGCACCATGTATGATTGGTCTTGCGGGATCGGGATGTCATTCGTTCCGTAAGTGTAGTTGAACAGCGCGAACCGCGCGCCGTTTCTCACAAGAGTTTCATAAGGACGGTACTCTTCTTCCTTCACGGACTGTATGCCGATACACATGATGCCACGCTCATCGAAAAAATCTTTTGTGTAATCTACCCCGTCCACGCCTTGATCCAACGCATGGTTGGTGGCACAGGTCACCACGTCGAATCCCGCATCCGCGATTGCCTCTCCCACACCGTCCGGTGTACCGAACCTCGGATAGCCGCTGTATCGAGAGGAATCGTTTGTAAGTGGGGTCTCCTGATTGATTACTGCCACGTCGCTTTCCGCAATCGCCTTTTTGATATCCTTATTATGGAACAGAAAACCAAACGAATTATGTAAACCATATTGATAAATCGGTTCATGGATCAGATTGTCGCCGAACACCACGAAGGAAATGTCCGTATTCTCCCTGGTAAATCCCCACGAGTCCCATATCCAGCTGCTCATCCTGCCCTCAGTATCCGTCAGGAGAAGCCGCTGACGGCCGCCTGCACCGCCCTTCTCCGCTGCGTTCACCGCCTGCACACCTTCGACGCCCGCCGCCTGTGCGCCTCTGTCACTCGCTGACATCCCGGCGACATCCACGCCGATATAGGATGACATCCACTTTGGTTTGATTGTATCGCCTGCGTAGTTGTAGACGAAGATATGCTGCGACCACGTCTCCTCATCCTCCTCCACCCAGAAAGGCCTGCTGCTGCCAAACCGACCAATCTTCCAGCAGAGCAGAATAAGCTCGTCCGCCCCGTCGCCGTCTATATCGCAGGACATCGCATCCTGTACCTTGATATCCTTGGGTGTCGTCCATATGACACTACTGTCATAAACAACTTGGGCTGTTCTGTGCCTCAGCACAATTTCGTACCGACCCGATTCTTCCGCGAATGTCCCGCTCTTCCACTCAATCCACCCGGGCAGAAAGTACCCGCTTTTCCAGCCAATCACCGGAATCAGCACACAGGCGCACACAGCCGCGATCTGTATAATCTTTTTCCCTATCTCGTTCCGTATTTCATTCCGTATTTCGCTCAAATTCATAATTCATACTAGTTGCGGTAACTTTCCGTCCACTCCGGCTTGGTGATCGACTCATCTTGCTCGAAGTTACCATCTGCATTGGGCTTTATTCCCAACATCTGATGCCACTTGCTGTCCGTCAATCTATCGTCCATCGGCCAGGTAAACTGATAGAAGGAGTAGACGCTGCCCTGCGCGATCTTCAGCTTACCGTCCACTTTCACAATCACGCGGATCAGGGACGGATCATCCGTTCCCACTTCAAGCACCTGTCCGCCTGCATCCGTGGCGATGTCCGCCACAATCGCTGCCGGACATTCCTGGGTGGCGACATACTCCCCGCCGCTCTCATCCCTGGTCACGTCAATCCAGAAATGCTCGATATAGCCGCCGTAATTTCTGATAAAATCATATTCTTCGTCCGTCAGTGTCTCGTCAAGCAGCTCTTTCTTCGAAATTTCCAGCAGCGTATCCGAAATTTGTGACAGTCGTATCAGATTTCTGTCCAACACGCCAAGCTCTTCGCTTGTGACGCCCACATAGACAAGCATCTCTGCCGCCTCGGCGGACAAGGACGCTAAATGGGCGTACACCAGCGGTTCCGGCTCCACATAGCCCCTATCATCGGGCTCCTGATCCCATCCGTCGCCGCCCATCTCCGCGATCACCTGCTTCGTGTAGAGGATGGTATCATGCTTCAGTTCCGCGTAACTGCCCGCAAAGCACTCCAAGTCCTTCTTGGCCCACTCTTCACCCTGCATGAACATGGGGTATCCCTCGCCCTTTACGTCAAGCAGCGGCCGCAGCGTATTGAGCCATCCCGTATAGAGACTCGCCGACCACAGCTCTTCGTTATCCTGCGCGAGATACTCCCGAAGCTCTTCCATATTCTCCGTATAGCCCGCATAATCCGTGTCGCCCTGCTGTTCCAGTATGCTAAGCGCCACATCGCTGCCGAGCGCCGCCGGCACATCCAGCACGTCGGGAAGCCTCCTCGCCTCGCCCACACTGTTCCCTCCGACGCTGCCATAAATCAACCTCTGCATAATATTCGCATCGATTGTGAAACGCTGCCCCATAAAGCGAAATCCCCGCTCTTCACCGCCCTGCACCGAGCCAATCTGCGGTGCGGCAAGTTTGGCCGTCTCCGCGTGGAAAACAGCAAACTGATTCGGTTGATCGAGCAGACTCTTTACCGTGGCTTGGGAACCGTACAACTCCTCCACGAGCGGTATGTAATCAAGCACTGTCAGGTCGTCACTCTCGCCCGCAAAAAAGGTTGTCGTGTCATAGACGGTCTCCCACTCCGCAAAAGCCTCATCCTTCTGATACTTCAGGAAGTTCAATGCGATCAACATGGCGCTTCTGTCCAAATCCTCATCGTCCTGCCTAAAATGTATCCTGCCGTACCACATCATGGTTCGGAAATACCGCTCTAAGTCCTCATCACCCTCATAGTAACCTCTCGGCACATACTGGGTATAGTCTTCGGTAACGCCCGTTATTTTAGACATTGCCATCCCGCTTGCACTATTGATCTGACTCAGTTCATACTCCACAATGTCTTTGACGTCACCGTTGATCTTAGTATTCTCATCCAGAAGCTTCACGGCCACATTGAAATACGCCACATTGCGCTTAGCGGCGTTCTCCCACTCGGTGCCCTTCAGCGTCTCATATGCTTCTACACTGTCGTCGAGCATCCACTTGCTCAGTATCTCCATGCTGCTCAAAAGACCTGTTTTCTCCATTGATTTCATCAGATAGCTGAAATACAGATGATACGTGTGCATCAGCGAATCCACCGTCACGAAATTGGCCGTCCGTTCGTATCTGTTCAGCTCATAAATCTCGAAAAACTCCCGGCCCGCATGACCGTATACGACAAATCCGTTCCGGGCCAGCTTGTCCGCCACCTCATCCGTCAGGTAAAACTGCCACAGATTATCGATGTTGCTAAGATCTGATTCCACCGCATAAGGTTCTACACAGGGTATCACGTCCGCATCTCTGGTCTTGAGCACCGTATCTTGCCAATAGTTGTCCCCGAGCGGCCACCAGGCTTCCTCCGCCGTCTCTTTCCGGCTCTCGTTGAACCGGTCCGTCTCCGCCTGAAGTCCCTCTTCGTCCGTCATCCCATTTTCATCGCGCCGCTCATCTGCACCATCCCGGAGCGCATCCGACGCACTGTTGCCATGGCCGCCTATCAGAGCCGGACCCTGCGCATCGCCGCTCTGCTCCGCCGCTCCCCGCACACCGCAGGCACTTAAGGACCCCAGCAGTATAGCCGCCGTCATAAGAACAGCAATTCCTCTTTTAAACATAATATCCCCCTTTTTCTCAGAGTGCCTTACTGTAAAGCCGCTCATCGGTATATCATATTTCCGGCTTCAACCCTTCTTTTATGACACCCAATATTTCTACACATAACTATACCATGTATGCCCATAATTAGAAAGAAAAGATATTCTTAATATTTGCTGCAAGAAGTGCCTTAAATCCGCTCATGGCATCCGTCACGCCGTTCATGACACAATTAAAACTTCGACCCGATTTTTCACCGATATACTGTATAATAGAAGCAAAGGCACATTACGGACACGGAGGTCAATATGAAGACACAAACGTTATCAATTGCGGTGTGCGATGACGAAATCATAGCATGCTGTAATATGGCGGCAAAAATCGAGGGTGTTCTGGCACACTTGAAAACTCCCTGCGTCATACGCCAGTTTAACAGCGGTCAGGAATTGTTACAGACAACTGAAAACTTCGATATTATTTTTCTGGATATCATTATGCATGGTCAGGACGGCATGACTACGGCTCGGTTGCTGCGTGACAAAGCGCCCGACACCTTACTGATCTTCGTGTCATCCAGCAGAGATTATGTGTTTGACGCGTACGATGTGGAAGCTTTTCAATATCTGGTGAAGCCCATTGACCCTAGAAAGCTTACGAACGTACTGCAAAAAGCCATCCGCAAAACCGAAAACCGCTCTCGGGAATATATGATGATAAGTGTGGATCGCCAAAATAAGAAACTTTTCCTGGACGATATATACTATTTTGAAATTAAGGGAAGAAAAATCGATATTCACACAGCGGACGGCACCCTGACATATTATGAGCAGATTGGTGTTTTGGAGAGTCACTTGCAAGGCAAAGGCTTCTTTCGGTGCCACAAGAGTTTCCTGATTAACCTGAAATATGTTGATACCTATAACCGTCAAGAGGTTATTCTTGATAATGGAGAAAAAGTCATGATTGCCAAGAGGCGATATGACGATTTTATCAAAGAAATCCTCTCCTACATGAGAAAAAGCGGAGGAATCGTGTAAATGTTGACATCGATCGTGCTCTGGGCATGCTATACATGGGCAATCAGCAAATTCTGTAAAAAACACTTTGAAACAACGGTAATAAGAGAAATATCCTTCATAGTGCTTCTTTTCACAGCCATGTTGATTGTGAACATGATATCCACACACTATTTTGTCCCCCACATTATTTGTGCGTTGCTGTCACATATTATCCTCATTGGGCTTGTACTGCTCTTTTTCCGGGCGGAATTCGGGAAGAAAATACTTGCTGCCTCGGTACTTATTGCAATCATAACAATGTTGGGAGATTTCTGTGATTCCCTCCTATGCTTTCTGACACTTTATATGATGCACACGGTAAAAGGTATCCCTGAGCCCTTTCTTGCCGATTGGCACGGTTATCTGATCACCTGTATTCATATTGCCGCAGTGACCCTAACCATATATGGGATATCCGGACGGTTTGAATCCGTCTTTTCCGGTAAGACAAGACAATGGTATATCACAGCCGCCCTTCCGCTGCTCGTACTCACAACGGTAATTGACATCGCGAACTGGGGCGCGAGCAACGGTATTATGGTGATCAGCAGGGAGAGCATGGGACTGTATTACGACCAGCTTTTCAGCCATGCGGAGATAGGGATTCTGGCAGCCCTCGCCATGTTCGCGGCGGGATTCTATCTGTTCGGCATGAACAGAATTGATTTGGAGCAGAGAAAAAGCAGTCAATATCAGGCGCAGATTGCCGCCTACAAAACGCTGGATGAACAATACCGTAGTGCCGAGCGCCTGCGGCATGATATGAAAAACCATGTCATCGCTCTGTCCGGTCTTCTGAGAAACAAAGAATATGAAAAAATAAGTGAATATCTTCAGAATATGGAAAACAGCGGAAAACTGGAATACAGCGGGGAAATCACGGGAAACAGAGCCGTGGATGCCATTTTATATCAAAAGAAAACACAGGCTGACCAAGCCGATATTCTCTGGGAATGCGACGTACGGATACCAAAGGCGTGCCGCATCAACGAGTTTGATCTGTGCGTACTGTTCGGTAATCTGCTGGATAACGCGGTGGAAGCGTGTATCAGACAGGGCACGCAGAACGCAGACTCCCGCTTCATCAGCATTCATGCGGGAACCGTCAAGAATTGTTTTCTTCTGGAAGTACGGAACAGTACAGATACGGCAGATACTCCCAACTCGGCGCCTACCTGTGAAAACGCCCGGACTGCACGGCATACTCACAAGCAAAATCCCGGGGAACACGGTATCGGCCTGTTGAATGTCCGCGATGTGGTGGAGAGATACGACGGAGTTATCGATATGTCCGCCTCGAACGGCATTTTTACAATATCTGTATTGATTCCTATGCGCGACTGCTGACGCCATTGCAAGCCGCATCGCCGTCTATCATGCACCCGGCGCCGCATATCATTATACGCAGCGTTTATCATGCATGTACAGGACCGCTTATGACATCCAAGCGGCTTTTTATGGCTAAATGCTGTTGTCCGCCATCTTTTCCTCCGAAAGCATAAAAAGACGTGCAACACTATCTTAAACGCAAGATTTAGAACATAAGGAGGATACGGCATGAATACAAAGACAATGGAAGGTCTGATCGGCGCAGGTGCGAACATGAAATTGGTCGATACGCCCATGCGCGTTTACAGGAAGGCGAGGCGCAAAGACGATACAGCTACAATGGAGCGGGCGATGGGATATGCCACCGAGTTTGCAGGTAAAGCCGATAAATACAGGGCTCAGGCAGATGAAGGTACGCTGGAAGAGGCGAAAGAGGCGAGGGAAAAGGCGGAACTGGAACGCGAGGAAGCGATCGAGAAGCGCAGAGAGGATCGCGAGAGACTGGCAGAGCAAATTGAGACGCGCAGAGAAGAGCATCGAAATCCGGCAGACAGAATTGATGCAATTGGGCCAATGGGCAACACATCGGAGAACAGCCCCGCAGAGAGTTCAAACCCTGCGGATACTATCGTGGATACCGTAGAGATCAGCGCGGCAGGAAAGGCTTTGCTGAATCAGGAGATGCCTGCTGAAGGAACAGCAGCAGCAGAAGAAAAATAAAAATCCATTGGAACATTCTCATAATTATAGTAAAATATACATCAGCACCGAAGATGGGAGAATGTCCATGAAACACGATGAATCTGGCAATTTCATTGAATCATCCGAGCAAAATAAACGGCGGCGTAGCACTCTGCTTATTTTAGGTATTGTGCTTTCCGCCGTTATTATTCTGCTGCTCATTCATGCAATTTCGCAGTTTCCAGCTCGGAATCGGCAGACGGAAGTCATAGCCTACTCCGACTTGGAACAAATATATGACACTCGCGTCACACCTGTTCCAAATCCTTACACCGACTTGAGCGTACCGACTTACATTACCAAGATAGCCGATCTGTATTTCCTGGTGGACTGCTACCACGACCAGATCATATACCATGACAACTTGACCGATCCGCTGACAGACTGGCTCGTCATGACAGATGAAATCAATAAAGGGCATACCCTCGCAGGGGACGGACAAGTCTATCTGGTTGACGACACGGAAAACAACCGTATTCTTGTATTTGAAAAAGAGAATGAAAGTTTCATTCACACGCAGACTTTTACCGATATCGGAAACCGGCCGCATTATATCATCTATGACGCGCCTACCGACACCTTTTATGCCTGGAGCTCCATGAGCGGGGAAATGTATCTGTTTCGTCATGATCCGGGCGATTCCCGCATGTATTTAAGCGAAATTCGCAGCATAGAGCAGCTCGATAACGTATACGTTCGCTCCTTTACGATCATGGACAATGAGATTTATTTTGTATCGGGTAATTCGAGTATTCTGAGAGTTGATTTAGATACATTTGAGCTTCTGGAAGCTTACCCCGTACCGGATTCCATGGCGGGCATGATCCAGCTGACCAAAATCGGGGATTATTATTATATAACCGTCTCCACGGATATTACGGGAAATCAGGATTATGCAACGATTCTGCGTACCCGTGATCTGTCAGACCTTGTACAGGGAAACTACGAAGATGTCTATGAGCATTTTATCGGAGGCGGTACACCTTACTATATCACCGCTTTTGATAACGCATATTATTTAACAGAACACAGACTGCCGGGACATTCTGTATGGAGATTCCGCGTGCAGGATAATGAGATCACGGATGCGGAGACTGTGTATTAGTGAAAACACAACTTCAGATACAGCATCCCATCCTCATACCACGCCGTGATGCTGCCTCCCATCTGCTCCGTCAACTGTTTGGCGATAGCAAGTCCAAGCCCGGTAGAAGTCTTCGCGTTCTCCACGGTATAGAATCTGTCAAACAGCCGCCCCGTCTGCACGGCATCCAACGATGCGGCATGATTGGCAAAAATCACTTCTCCCTGCTCATTCAGAGTGATATGAAGATCTCCGTCACTGTATTTTATCGCATTACTCAGTATATTTTCAAAAATACGCCGCACGTTCCTTACATTGATTCTACATTTAACTTTTTGTTCCGGCAGCCGAACATCAGGATTTATGCCCCTCTGCATCAAAACCGCGTAGGAGGCTAACACACTTTCCTCAAGCAGTCTGCCCAAATCTTCTTCGGGCATCTCCTGTCGCCTGCCTTCCGCCCAAAATCCGGCTTCTCTCTCATCTGACGTGGTTTCAGCACCGTTCTCTGCCTCCATCGGTGCCATAACGGTATACTGAAACAGTTCTTCCGTCAAGCGGCTTAAAACCTTAACTCTTTCCGAGATAACCGATAAATAACGCACGATATTTTCTGCCGTTTCTTCCGCTTCCATCAGTTCCAGATAACCGCGAATTGCCGTCAATGGCGTTCTGATATCGTGGGAGATGTTGATGACCGCTTCTTTTAAGGCCAAGTTCCCCTGATAGTATGTCTGCCTCTGACGGCGCAGCGCACGCAGTTCTTGGTTCAGGCTTTCCGCCAGCGCGCACATGGCTTTGTCCCGGCTTGCGATGTCAATCAATGTGTTGGTGTCCGTATTCAGCCTGTATGATATACCCTCACGCATTTCATCTGCCGCTTTCCTCATAAGCAGAATCTTGGCGCAGAGCATCACAATGACAGCCGCGCATACACCGATTAAACCCCAGATCCAGACACCAACGTACATTGACCTACCGCCTTTCTACTGAATATCTTTCTTTTCGAATCCCCACAAACCGATACCGATAAAGCACACTGTCTCTATGAACAATCCAATCATAATCGGAAAATAGGATACCGACTCCGCGCCTGCAATATACATGACCAACACGGAAGGAAGCAAAACTCCTATGACATGCCACATAAATCCCGCGGTATCGGGGTGCCCCATCAGGCTGCCAAAGCAGATGATACCCACTGCCAAAATGAGCACTGCTCCAATCAGATTAATCTCTACCGATCTCGTCTTATTCTTATCCAACATTTCTACCAGTACAAAAATCGCCGTATAAACCAGGAAAATGAGTATACTGCCAATCATACCCACTCCGATATCCTGTATCCGCATCACTTCCCTGCCAATAAACAGGTATCCAAAAATTATCCCAACCACGTAATAAGTAAGACACATAATCAAACCGGCAAGTAAACAGGTGGCCAAATTAACCAAATAGATGTCTTTCCGGCTGTGGCCCACTACCACCTTATTGCGTATCGTACCGTCATTGTACTCTGCATTCAGGAATACCGAGACAAACAATGCCATAGCGATACCTGACACAAGCAGCACATTATAGAAATAAATATTCCAATTTTGAACCACCTCGCCTTTTGCCACATTAATGCCGGCATTGGCATATACAAATATCGCATAACCCGCCATAAAAATCTCTTCCAACAGAAAAATCCAACTTTGCCTAAGTCTCATCATGTTAGCACTGAACAGTCTGCTCATATCTGCCACCTCCGATCAATCTGATATAATAACTCTCCAGACTTTCTTCCCTCTGCTGTATGGAAAGCACCTCGCATCCGGCATCCGCCAATGAGCAGACCAGTTTTGTGACACGAATGTCACTATAGATTTCCGCCTCCCGCTCCGATAAAAAGCAGTAATCGGCTTTCATCCCATCCAGCACCAGTGCCAATGCCTTTCCGTCGGACACCGTAAGCCGCAGTGATTTCCTGCAGGCCTCCTCCAATTCCTTTGCAGTGATCTCTTTTACCATATGACCGTGATCGATGAACCCGTAATGTGTCGCCAGTTTCGAGAGCTCTTCCAGAATATGACTGGAAATCAGTATCGTTATCTGTTTTTCCCGGTTTAACTTAAGAATCAGCTCTCTAATTTCAATGATTCCCTGAGGGTCCAGTCCGTTCACAGGCTCATCCAGAATCAGAAAATCCGGATCGCCCGCCAGTGCAATCGCTATGCCGAGCCGCTGACGCATACCCAGCGAAAAATTACCGGCTTTCTTGCTGCCCGTGTCCTGAAGTCCCACCAAATGCAGTAAATCGTCTATCCCCTCCTCCGAAGGCAGTCCCAGAATACGGTACTGTTGACGTAGGTTGTCTTTTGCCGACATATTCCGGTACAGAGCAGGAGTCTCAACGATAGCACTCATACGCCTTCTGACGTTCTCAATACCCTTTTGATGATTCTGTATTCCATATAAATTGAAACTTCCGTAGCTCGGCTTCTGTAAGCCCGTCAGCAGGCGGAACAGAGTCGTCTTGCCGGAACCGTTCTGCCCGACCAGACCGTAGATCGCCCCTTTCGGGACGGTAAGAGACAGACCGTCCAACGCTTTATCGTGCCTGTAATATTTGCACAGTCCGTTCACTGTTAGAATAACATCCATTATGTTTCCTCCTTCCGGCGCAGTTCACCCCGCCTTTGCGCCTGTCACAATACTATCACCGAAAGGTTAAGAAATCGGTTAAGGAAAAAGTTAAGAATTGGTTAAGTCCGCACGCATTCGAAATCCGATGCCCCATATAGCCTCGATATAGTCCTTGCCCGCTATCTCCCGCAGTTTCCCGCGCAAATGACTGACATGCACCTTGAGCGAACTCTCCGTACAGTCCGGCGTATCCATGCTGATGCGCTCCAGCATCACGGAGCGCGGAATGATCTGTGTCGGGTTGGACATAAGCATCTTCAAGATTGCATATTCCGTTCTGGTCAGCCGCACTTCCTTCCCATCCGCAAAACACTGCAAAGTTGCGGTGTTTAAGGCGATTTTGTCATAATTTAATATGGATTTAATTTTATCGTTTTCTACCTGCATCCCGCTCCCGGAGCCGATTTCAGAATTTGTGTCATCTGTTATTTTATTCTTCCGAAGCTGTACCGCTATTCTTGCCATCAACTCCTTTCCCGAGAAAGGTTTCGTGACATAGTCCGCGGCACCGCCAAGCAAAAGTTCCACCTTATCCTCCACATCCGCCCTGGCGCTCATCACAATAACCGGAATGTCCTGCATGTGTGGCAGAACATCCTCCCCATTCAGCCCCGGCAGCATCAGGTCAAGAAGCACCAGATCGGGCTTGTCCTCACGCAAAAGAAGCAGTGCTTCTGTGCCGGAATAGGCACGAAGCACCGCATAGCTTTCTTTTATAAGCATTTCCTCCAGCATGTTTCCTATGCTGACATCGTCGTCTACAATTAGAATCTTATTCATTTATATATATCCTATATCTGTCATATATTATATGTTGTATAGATTACCATTCTACCATGTCTTCCGGTATGCAATCCTCAATAGACTCTTTTGACCCCTCCAATATAGATTGTGCCATCTGCGGGACAAAATCATGATATAGTGCCTCCTCAAACTCTTCAATACTGTTCGCCTTAGCCGCTAATTTAAGCCACTTTTTTAACGTGGCCTTATCTTTAGTTTCCTTAAGGCACTTGATCACGCGTTCCGGAATATCCCCATAATCTTCCAAGAGAGCCAAAATAGCCTGAACCATAGTGTCAATTGCGGTTTCTTCTCTCTCTTCCATATTTGCA